>NZ_JBYSWK010000031.1:0-51950 GCF_058781025.1 Heyndrickxia sp. FW510-T9
TAGTCTATCATACCATTATTGGATTATGGATAAGAGAGTTGAGTAAATGGAAATGAATAGAACAGGCAATAGAGTTTAGAAATAAAAATTAAGAAAAATATGGTAAAATTTAAAATGAAAAAACATGGGGAAGCAAAAGATGAGGATCAGTTTTGAAAAAGAGATATGCTAGAATTAAAGACATAATAATCAATTAACAGGTACTAATAAGTAATTTTGTAGAAGGTGATATTATGAGTTCTTTAAAAGGAAGAAAGATTTTGATAACGAGTGGAGGGACACTTGAAAAATGGGATAATGTCAGAGGACATACTAATTTAGCAAAAGGTACAATTGGGTGTTATTTAGCTGAAGAAGCGTTGAATAAAGAAGCAGAGGTTATATATTTGCACGGTTATTTTGCTAAACTTCCTGAAAATCATAGAAAGATGCGTTTAACTCAATTTGAGGGTATTTATGATTTAGGTGAAAAAATCAAAAACATCGTGCAATCTGAAAAGATTGATATTGTAATAATGGCAG
Organism: Heyndrickxia sp. FW510-T9; assembly: GCF_058781025.1. Lineage (NCBI taxonomy): Bacteria > Bacillati > Bacillota > Bacilli > Caryophanales > Bacillaceae > Heyndrickxia > Heyndrickxia sp. FW510-T9. The sequence goes on from NZ_JBYSWK010000031.1 coordinate 523, forward strand.
CTGCTGGATCAGATTGGGTTGTTGATAAAGTATTAGATCAACGAGGAAATCCAATTTTAGAAGCAGGAAAAATGTCTAGTGATGAACCGCCAATTATTCATTTTAAAAAAGCTCCGAAAGTATTAACACAAATAAAGAAATGGAATCCAAACTTACTACTTGTCGGATTTAAATTAGAACATACAGATGATATTGATTACTTATTCGAAAGAGCAAAACTTCGAATGACTACTTCCAATGCTGAATTTATGGTAGCCAATAAAACAGGTTCACTATATGGTGAAGAAGCCGAACATTATATCGTTTCGAAATTTCATACACCCAAAAAATACAATAGTAAAAAGGATACAGCAGCGGGTTTAATAAATTTTCTTGCAGATTTTATTAACTAACTATTAAAGGATGCGTTATTCCAAGAAGGATTAACGCTTTTTTTGTTGAAGTTTCTATTAATGTAGGTAGAAATACAATAATTTGGATTGTTGAAAAGTAATTGTATTTCAATATTAAACTAATTAACAAGGATATAGATTATAAAGGAGGGAAAGTTGATGTTAAATCGTCACATTCAACAATTTGGATTGCAGGTACAATCCATTAGCGAGGTTGAAGATTCACATAGTTCCACTGTCTATAAATGTACTTTGTCTAATGGTGCAAATGTTTTTCTGAAAATCCCCTATACAAAATTGAAGTATCAGCGGGAGTTAGAAGCCTATAATATTTTAAAAGGAAGAGTTTCCATTCCTGAAATGTTGGAGTATTGGTCTGGTGATGAGGATTGCCCTGGTGCCTTTTTATTATCTGAATTAAAAGGAAAACCGTTAACATCAGAAGCATCACCAACAGTTGCGTTTCAAATCGGGGTCCTTCAAGCAGAGATGCATACTATTAGGCCACCTGCTGGGCAAGTGTTAACTGGCATAAAAAATGAATTTACGAACTGGTCTAATTTTGTTGAACGCCAATTTTATAGTTTTGCTGAGGATGTAAGAGACATACTGGATGCACGATTATACAAACTAGCCATTGAAAAATTTGAGAAAATGAAACAACAGCTCCCTTCTCCAGATGGACCAAGCTTCATACATATGGATTTTCGTCCAGCAAATATAATTGTTGATGGTGATAAAGTTTCCGGAATTATAGATTTTGAGAGTGTAAGGTTTGGTTCAACAGAAATAGATTTTACCAAACTGTATCGCGATTTTTTACGCTTTGATTCTACCTTGTATCAATCATATCGAGAAGGCTATAACAGTATTAGACCATTAATTGATTTAGAAATTGTATTGCCTTTCTATCGATTTACTGATGCCTTCAATAGTATTGGATGGTGTAAGCGTCGTGGAATCGAGAAGAATGCTTTATTTCTAGAAGAAAATGTAGAGAGTTTAAAAAAATTATTAATTTAAACTATCACCGAGATGAAAGTAGACTAAATGAATACTGTGGGTGTGTCTGTTTAGATCGATTAAACAGGGTTTGTGTATAACCACGATAGTGAAAGTAGAAATATGATACTATGGAATAAAATTACTCTTTATCATACGGGATGATTATTATGAAGACTTGTAAAATAACCCAAAAATTATGGGCGATTAGCGATATAATACCTTTTTACTTTTTTAGTTTATTATTTTCTTGTATCTCTTCATCTATTTTTATCATTGTCTGTTTTGGAGAACTATCTTGGCTTAAGTTACTGCCAATCATTTTTTATTCCGTTTGTACTTCTATTCCTTATTTACTATTTGCTATGCCTTTACAAATAATTTTTAATATTCGTCCACATAAATTTAGTGTATTATACCTTATAATTTACACACTCGTTTCTTTTGTTGCGGTATTATTGGTTAATATGATAATAGAAAATAGTACATTATATTTAATTAAAACCCTAAGATTTTATGCTGCAAGTATTACATTTGCAGTAATATATTGGTTTTGGGATTCTGTCTTTTTACAAAAGAGAGTAATGGCCAAAGATGAAAAAAGGAGCTGCGTTTGAGGCAGCTTTTCTTTTTACCTAAAAGCGCAGGATGGTTGAAGAAAGATGCCGAAGTAATTAAACAGAAATGAAGTTTTGTTTCTTCAAAAAGCCTAAAGACACTTGTTTGACATTAAGGCAACAAAATCGTGTGTTAAAGGATTTTCAAGTAGAAGGTATTATTGAGTAAATTCCTGGTGGCATTCGGATTTTAAATACATCGCGATTAAAAGCAAAAGCTAATCTTTATGAGATGCAGTGAGGAGTAACTAGATGAAAACATTTATTTTTGATTTTGACGGGACATTAGCCGATTCAAAGCAGTGCAGTATACTTGCTACTCAAGAGGCGTTCCAAACGCTAAGTTTAAATGTTCCAAGTAAAGAACAAATTGAACACTATATGGGCATCCCTATTGAACAGTCATTTAAAGAAATGGCTACAACCATCTTAAGTAATGAGGAATTTGATAAGCTACTTGTGTTATTTCGAGCAGCCTACAAAACATTTGAAAATGAAACATTAATGATGTTTGAAAAAATGGACGAAGTATTGGAGCAACTTGTACAACAAAGTATTCAATTGTTCGTTGTTTCAAGTAAAAAAACAGATGTACTTTATCGTAACTTACAAGCATTACAGTTAGATGGCTACTTTACAGACTGGATCGGTTCAGATCAAGTGAACCATTACAAGCCACATCCAGATGGTATTTTAAAGCTAGTTCAACAATATGGGCTACAAATTGAAGAGTGTATCATGATTGGAGATGCTATATTTGATATTCAAATGGGTCAAGCTGCTGGTTGCAAAACTTGTGCTGTAACTTGGGGTAGTCATACAAAAGATAACCTATTGCAGGAAAAACCAACTTTCTGTTTAGATGAAGTAGCTGAGCTTTTAACAATAAGTAGCCACTGTTAAAAATAACGGGGGAAAGAGTTATTAATTTAGATGTTGCTTCTATTTAGTTTGGTAGAATTACTTCTGATAAAAATAGCGGAAAAAAATCCATTAGTATTGTGAATAAAAATCTATCATAGGAGAAAATTTTTATGAGAAAATTCTTTGTACATCTTTTCGCTAGGATAACAGGGATTTCAAGTCCAATATAAAAAGAAGTGACCTTGCTCACTTCTTTTTTGTAAGTATTATTGTTATTGTCGTTAATTATTAGATGAATGCATAGTAGCAGTCGAAGTTGCAAACATTGTGGCTGTGCATGCAGCCTCATGTGCTTGTAAAATCGCTTGAATATTAGCGGCCATTCCAATGGAGAGGATATCATTATCCTTAATGTTATCTTGAACAAAGATTCGGATGGCCAATAAGAAACACATATCCTTATACCAGTGTAATTGCTTCTTTTCTTTTAACTGGGAATAGATTGTTACAATGTCAGATATTGCATTTTCCTTACTTTCAAGTAGAGCTAAAATACCTAATGCTGAATAATGCATTTCTTTTATTTTTACTGAATGTTTCTTGAAATCATCAAATAACTTCACACAGTCCTCTGCTAAGGCTACCCGATTATCCTTTTGACCATAAGCAAGAATGTGGGAAAGGTATTGCAAGTCATTTCCTTTTTTATAAGCGCGTTTTCCTAAATATTGATAGTAAAATTCAATATCCTCCATTTGTTCTTCCACATTACGAGCGGTTTGAGAAAGTAAAACAGCAAGTGGATAGTCGTCGTAAGAGGTAAGAAAGAAGTGACGCTTTCTCATAGCTTTATAGATTTGCAATGACCTGCTTATGCATTCAGTTTTATTGGTCTCCTCTTGCTGATTAGTAAGTAAAACATATGCGGCGATATAGGTATTAGGTCCTTTTTGGAAGCCATTTCCCGCAAGTTCTTCATAACAATCTTTTAATTCATCAAATGCTTGAATAGGATCGGAAAATTTATTTATTAGAAGTGCTGCTATGGCATACCGCATTTCCTGAGGGATATTGGAAAACCATTTCAGATGCTTTTTTATATAATTGGACACTTCAAGAAATTGCTTTGAATCGAACTCTTTTTCACTTGTTATGAATTGGGCTGTAATATTAAAGCGAATCTGTTTATCTATTCCCCAACTAATCGATTTGGTCAAAGTTTCAAAATCAGAAAGAAATTTATTTATTTTATGTTCAATTGCTTCTGGATTCATTGTAATACCCCCATTTAGTCTTATATATCAAATACGATTCCCAACATGAAAAGTTTCATATTTATCATTGATGGCTAGGGTAATAGAATAATCAAGATGTGGATTCTCGCTACGATTATTATCTAGATAGTCCAAGAAGGAAGAATGGTAATTTTGTTTATAATTTTTTTTCTGTAAATTTAAAATTTTTTTAAATGAAACCCTTTACATTTTGATTTTTCTGATAAATAATATAGTCAAACGTAACCGCTTTCGAAGGAGTTAAAAAATGCTAACAATCTATGATATTGCTAAAAAGGCAGGTGTTTCAGCGGCGACAGTTTCGAAAGTCCTTAATGGACGGTCAGACGTAGGAAAAAACACCATCGATACTGTTAAACGCATTGTAGAGGAATCGGGTTATCAACCTAATTCAATTGCAAGGGGACTAGCGACAAAGATATCAAAAACCGTTGGTGTTTTTTTTCAAGACCATTTAAACACAGGGTTTCGGCATCACTTTCTACAGGATATATTAGCGAGCTTTAAGGAAATTATTGGTGAAAGTGGCTATGACCTGATTTTTTTCGCAAACAATCACCCGGAAAATCAAGTGGAAACATTCGAAGCACGCGCAAAAAACCGAAATGTGGATGGATTATTCTTATTAGGTGTGCCTCGTACGGATCCAAATCTGATAGGAATAGTACAAAGTGGCATTCCTTGTATGTCTATTGATTTAGATTTAATAGGTCCAAATGCAAACTATCTATGCTCAGATAACATAGGTGGTGCAATGATGGCTGTCGATCATCTAGTGGAAATGGGTCACTCAAAAATTGCTTTTATTTCGGATGTTTATGTGACAAAACCTGGTTCTGATAGGTTAATTGGCTTTAAAAAAGCCATGGAAAAGCATAAGTTGCCTATTTTTTCTAAATGGATTCTTCCGGGTGACTTTTCTGAAAATGGTGGCTACTTGTCAACAAAGCAATTACTAGAAAGTGATGATATACCTACTGCGATTTTTTATGCTGGGGATATGATGGCTATTGGTGCAATGGAAGCTATTAAAGAAAGGGGGTTGAAAATAGGGGAGGATATTTCATTAATAGGTTTTGATGATATTACTCTATTAAAATATGTTACTCCGAGCTTAACGACTATCAGACAAAAGAAAGATGAAATGGGAGAAATAGCTGCTAGAGAATTGCTTAAGCTTATGAATGATTCAAATTATTCTTCTATCCCCCTCACAATTGAAACGGAATTAGTAATCCGTGATACCGTTAAAAAATTGTGACCTCAAGATGAGTAAGCTGTTTTTATTAAAAAAAGATGGAATTTAAGGAGGTGGTGATATAATTTCGAATTTACATGAAATCGTTTTAATGATAATCACCAGTGCATTTTTAATGTAATTTACGAAACCGCTTTCGACAAATTTTTCATGAACGGTTGTAGCCAAGCCCAATATATGAATGTTGGCCGACTTACTATTACAGCACTGTATTCATCCCTCATAAAGGCTAGTTCAAACAAATCGACCAGCAATTTATTTTTCACGGGTTGTTTTCTTGTTAATTGTTCTTTTTCGTTCTTTGTTTCGTTTCCTATTAAGGTTTAGCTTCGGAGCATCTCTTCTTAGGATTGCCCATTCTAAATCTGAAGGAAAAATTCATGAGTTTTTTGATTACAATTACAACAAAGTTTAAGAAAAGAGCCTTACACAAAAATTAGGAGGAGTGTAAATGAAGATTAAAAGATTGATGTCGATTTTTCTTATGATCTTTCTAGCTTTTACTTTAATCTTGGCAGGATGTACGGACAAAACCTCTTCAAATCCAGGTGATAAAAAAAATACTGGTAGTTCCTCAAACAAGAATCCTAAGCCACTAGTTATTGGTTTGTCACCTGCTGGCCAGTGGCAAGAAAATTTTAACCCATTTTCGAATACTGCAATGGGTGGAACAAACGGTTTGATTTTCCAACCCCTTTATTATTTCGACCCTGTTAGTGGGAAGGATAATCCAATGCTGGCAACAAGTTATGAATGGACAAATGATAATAAAACACTCGTTGCGACACTCAGGGAAAATGTAAAGTGGTCAGATGGCGAAGCATTTACCGCTGACGATGTTGTGTTTACGTTTGATTTATTGAAAAAAGACCCAGCTGCTGATTCATCTGGTATATGGAAGGAAGTTACCTCTGTTGATAAACAAGGGGATAATCAAGTTGCCTTTAATTTTGATCAACCAAATGTACCATTCCAATCCTATGTTTTAGGTGTAGATATTGTACCACAACATATTTGGAAGGACCTGGGTGATGCTTCTAAAGCGAAAATAACACAGGAGTACGCTATTGGAACAGGTCCGTATCTACTAGAATCATTCACTCCACAGCTTTATAAAATGAAGGCGAACCCAGACTTCTATGGCGGTGAGTATGCCGTTAAGGAACTTCAATTCCCTGTTTATAGTGGAAATGATAGTGAACAATTAGCCCTAACAAAGGGTGAACTTGATTGGGCAGGTATTTTTATTCCTGATGCAGATAAGGTTTATGTCTCAGCAGATAAGGATCACAACAAATACTGGTTCCCAGCTAGCAATAACGTAACTCTTTATCCAAATTTAACTAACCCGTTATTGAAAGACGTCAATGTTCGTAAAGCCATCAGTTTAGCGATTGACCGTAAGAAACTTTCAGAACAAGCTGCATCTGGTTATGACCCACTACCTAGCACAACGGCATTAATCTTACCAAGAGATGAAAAATGGCTTGACCAAAGCATTCCTCAAGATAAATTAACATTTGATTTTAACACGGATGCAGCCGTGAAAACATTGCAAGATGCGGGCTATAAAAAAGGCAAGGATGGCATTTTCGTTTCACCAGATGGCAAGAAGTTGTCCTTCACCTTGCAAACGGTTTCAGGTTGGACCGACTGGACAACAATGGCACAGCTAATTTCTCAAGAATTAAAAGTGATTGGTCTTGATGTGAAAGTCCAACAGCCTGAGTACGCAGCGTACGCAACAAATGTTACAGGCGGAAAATATGATTTGGCTATTTCATGGACCAATTCAGGGCCGGACCCATATAAGCAATACCAAGATATGTTGAACAGCCATGGTGGCTGGAACTTAGAAAAATGGAATGATCCAAAGACAGATGCAGCATTGCAGAAATTCCAAAGTACTACAGATGAAGCGACGCAAAAAGAAGCGATTAATTATCTGCAAAATGTCATGGTAGATAAAATGCCAACTATTCCGCTAGTTAATGGTCCAGTTTGGTATGAATATAGGACGGAAAATTACACAGGTTGGCCAACAGAAGATGATCCATATGCGAACCCAGCTCCATTTAACTGGCCTGCACCAGCGATTACTTTATCGAAATTACAGCCAAATAATAAATAATATTTTAAGGAAAAGGGTCTATACCCTTTTCCGCCTATTTTTACGAACAACAGGGGGGGGAATCAATGCGTTACATTATCAATCGCCTCGGTTTTTTTGTTCTATCACTATGGGCTGCCTTTACCATTAATTTTATTCTGCCGCGTATGATGCCTGGGAGTCCCGCTGATGCCATGTTCGCCAAGTTCCAAGGACGCTTAACACCAGAAGCCTTAGATGCGATGAAGAAAGCATATGGAATCGGGCAATCTACTTTATGGCAGCAATATATTGATTATTTACATGGTCTTTTTACTTTTAATTGGGGTTTGTCCTTTATGCAATACCCGACACCTGTAAAAGATATGATTCAAAATAGTTTACCTTGGACGATAGGCTTGGTGGGTATTTCTACCTTACTCTCCGTTTTTCTCGGAACAATATTAGGGGTTTATATTTCTTGGAAAAGAAAAGGATTATTAGATAATACACTGCCGATTGTTTCGATGATTTTTCAATCCATGCCTTACTTTTGGGTTGCGTTGTTATTCGTATTTATTTTTGGATTCAAACTGAACTGGTTTCCGATGGCGCATGGTTACGACCCGGCCATCACACCAGGCTTTAATGGAACTTATTTAACGAGTTTAATAAATCATGGTTTCTTGCCCGCTCTCACTTTATTACTCGGTTCTTTAAGCGGTTGGATTGTGGGGATGCGGAACAATATGATGTACACACTTGGGGAGGATTATGTCACTTTTGCCGAAGCAAAAGGAGTAAGTACGTCTCGTCTTATGTTTTCCTATGCTGCCCGTAATGCCATTTTGCCACAATTAACTAGCTTTGCGATTGCAATCGGAAATGTTGTAAGTGGTTCCATTTTAACGGAACAAGTATTTTCTTATCCAGGAATTGGGAACCAATTAACTTCTGCGGTACAATCACAGGATTTTCCAATGATTCAAGCCTCTTTTCTTTTAATCGCAGTCGCCGTCCTTGTTGCAAACTTGATTGTTGATTTGTTGTACAGCAGATTAGATCCTCGGATCCGGACTGGGAGGGAAGTAGAAGGATGAAGGCTGAAATCACACCATCTCCGCAAATGAATATCAAAACCACAAATCAATTATGGAGGGTAATAAGACCATTAAAGGTATTTTTTAGTAATGGAAAATCAGCTACTGGATTTATTATCTTTTTAATCTTTCTTATCATTGCTATTTTTGCTCCATTGATAGCACCATATTCACCAAGTGCAGCCATTTATGATCCGAATTTGCCGCCAACGGCTGCTCACTGGTTTGGAACGACAAACACCGGTCAAGACATCTATTCGCAATTTATTTATAGTGCACGAAATACGATGATTGTCGGATTTGGTGCTGGTATTCTCTCGACCATAATCGGCTTAATATTTGGGGTAATAGCGGGCTACCGTGGTGGTTTGACCGATGCAATTCTTAGCTTTATTATGAATCTCTTTTTGGTACTGCCGGGCCTTGCCTTACTAATCGTTATCGAGTCCTATTTGAAGGCTTCGACACCTTTCGTAAATGGTCTAATTATTGCTTTAACAGGATGGGCGTGGGGTGCTCGGGTTTTTCGGTCACAAACGATGACACTGGCAAGGAGAGATTTCATCTCCGCTGCCAAAATGTCCGGGAAATCATCTCTCGGGATCATGATTACCGAAATATGTCCGAATATGATGTCGATAATCGCTGGGAATATTATGTTTGCGACCTTAGGTGCCATACTTGCTGAAGCAGGCTTAGCATTTCTCGGGTTTGAGGACATTAATTCCACAAGCTGGGGAATCATGCTTTACTGGGCGGGCTCCAATGCAGCATTACTAAGAGGTGCTTGGTGGTGGTTTGTTCCTCCTGGTATCGGAATCGCATTAGTTGGACTCAGCTTAGTACTTATGAACTTTGCAATTGATCAAATCACCAATCCTCGTTTGAAGACGCAAAAAAGGAGGAAGAATCATGGAAGAAAAACAGCCCGTGCTTGAACTACAAAATGTTTCCGTCTGCTATGATTCTCCGTCAGGAATGGTCCAAGCCGTTAAGGACGTCTCTCTTAAAATCTATGAAAATACGATAGTTGGTCTAATCGGAGAGTCTGGATCAGGAAAATCAACATTAGGAAATGCTATCATGCGCTTGTTAAAGAACAATGCTGTCTTGACCTCAGGAACTATTAAGGTAATGGGCAAAGATGTCTACAGTATGAATAAAAACGATTTAAGAAAATTCCGCTGGAGCCAAATGTCAATGGTTTTTCAAAGTGCAATGAATGCCTTAAATCCCGTATTAACCGTTGAAGAGCAAATATTAGATGTTTTCCTAAGTCATGATAAAAGTATGTCAAAGCAAGATGCCAAAAAAAGAGCAATTGAATTAATGGGAATCGTTAGTATTGATCCGAAACATTTAAAAAGTTATCCACATGAACTTTCAGGAGGAATGAGGCAGCGAGTCGTTATTGCCATTACCATCGCCCTTGATCCGAAGCTCGTTATTATGGATGAACCAACTACCGCATTGGATGTTGTCGTCCAACGTTCCATTCTGGATAAGATTAAGGAAATCCAAAGGGTGAAGAAGTATGCCATTTTATTTATCAGTCATGATTTTAGCTTAGTTTCTGAACTTGCATCAAAGGTCGCAATAATGTATGCTGGGCGCTTTGTTGAAGTGACGGATAACCAGTCTCTCTCCCAATCGGAAAGGCATCACCCATATACACAAGGGTTGCTTAAGGCTATTCCTCATTTAACAGCCGAAGATGTAACGATTGAAGGTATCCCAGGGAATCCACCAAATTTGGTTGATCTTCCAAGTGGCTGCGCATATCATCCACGTTGCCCCTTTGCTTTTGACCTATGTAAGAAAGTGCGACCAGAAAACCGTTACGTTGATGGTAGAGCGATAGAATGCCATCTATATGATACGGTTCGGACGGAGGTGTAAGATCCTTGAAGCAGTCATCCACATTAGTTGAAATAGAAGACCTTGTCATCAAGTTTCCCGTACGCGGGGATCAGAAGAAGAAATATATAACACCCGTTGACAAAGTGAATCTTGAGATTAATAAAGGCGAGGTACTTGCTTTGGTTGGTGAGTCTGGAAGTGGAAAAACAACCATTGGCCGTGCCTTAGTCCGATTATTAAAACCAACGGAAGGTACTATAACGGTTCTTGGAAAAAAGATTAATGAAATAAAAGGAAAGGATCTGCAAGAATACAGATGCGTAGCACAAATGATTTTCCAGGATCCTTTTGGGTCATTAAATCCCGTTAAAACCATCGAAAGTCATGTGAAATTTCCGTTAAAAAAACATCAAGGTTATAGAGGCAAGGCATTGGATCAAAAAATTACAGAATTACTGCTTCAAGTTGGGTTAACACCAGTAAATGAAATCCGAAAAAAACATCCTCATGAATTATCTGGAGGACAGCGGCAACGCTTAGCTATTGCTCGAGCTTTAGCGGTTAATCCACAATTTATCGTGGCCGATGAGCCCACCTCCATGTTAGATGTATCGATAAGAGCAGGGATTCTTCAACTGATGAATGATTTAAAACGAGATTTAGGTTTGTCCTATTTATATATTACACATGACTTAGCATCCGCACGTTATTTTGGTGATCGAATAATGGTTTTATATGGCGGCAAGGTCATGGAGATAGCGGAATCAAAAGAATTAATCAAAAATCCGTTAAACCCTTATACCCGATTGCTTTTAGCAGCGACTCCTGGAAGTGAATCCCAAATAGATCTTACAAATATGACGAACGATCCTCCAGATTTATCAGAAGGTAGAAAAGGTTGCCCTTTCGTTCATCGCTGCCCATTAGCAACAGATGTGTGCAGGGAGACTATGCCACCGTTGGAACAAGCCGAACAGAATCATTTTGTAGCCTGCCACCATTTAGATAAAAGGGAAAAATGGAATGAAATAAGTAGATTGTGATTTACTACTAAGCTATCAACAGAAGGAAAGGGTGAAAAAATGAAAACATTTCCAAAAGTCTTTACATGGGGAGTAGCCACGGCATCTTATCAAATAGAAGGGGCCGCACATGAAGAAGGTCGAGGAGAATCGATTTGGGATCGTTTTTCTCGTCAACCAGGAAAAGTTTATAAAGGGCAAAATGGGGAGATCGCTTGTGACCATTTTCATCGATACCCAGAAGACGTTCGGTTAATGGCAGATCTCGGAATTAAATCTTACCGTTTTTCATTTGCTTGGCCACGACTTTTTCCTGAGGAGGGAAAATTTAATCAAGAAGGTCTTAAATTTTATCAACGTCTCCTCGATGAGTTAGAGGCTAAAGGAATTGAACCTGCTGCAACAATCTATCATTGGGATTTGCCCACATGGCTCCAAGATAAAGGTGGTTGGACCAATCGGGAAACGGTCGATCATTTTGTGGCGTATGCAAAGATTTTGTTTGAGGCATTTGGGAGTCGAATTAAATCATGGATTACACATAATGAACCTTGGTGCGCTGCTTTTCTAGGTTATGCGTTAGGCATTCACGCCCCTGGTCGTATGGATTGGAATGAAGCGTTGATCGCTTCCCATCATTTGCTGTTATCTCATGGAAAAGTCGTTAATTCCTACCGATCAATGGGGTTAGATGGCGAGATTGGGATCACGCTTAATCTGACTCCAACCGTTCCGGCGACTAATACACCAAAAGATATTGCAGCAGCAACGCACTCGGACGGATTTGCCAATAGATGGTTTCTCGACCCTGTTTTTAAAGGAAGCTATCCGGAAGACATGATGGCACTTTATGAAAACAGATTTGGGCCACTTCTCTTTTTAAAAGAAGGTGATCTTGATACTATTTCCACAAGAATAGATTTCTTGGGAATAAACTATTATTCTCACAATATAGTTGAGGAAGATCCGAATAATGATGTTTTAGGAGCAGGAACCATTAGTGAAACGGAAAATGTGACAGACATGGGCTGGGGAATTCATCCGGAATCTTTATACCATTTGCTGACCCGCATTAAAACGGAATATACTGCTATACCACTTTATATCACCGAAAATGGTGCAGCGTTTCCTGACCAGAAGATAGATGGGAAAATAGAAGATCATGATCGAATCAAGTATCTCCTTGATCATTTTGCAGCAGTTCATCGATTTATTGAAGAGAGCGGAAATTTACAAGGCTACTATGTCTGGTCGTTCATGGACAATTATGAATGGTCATTTGGTTACTCAAAACGTTTTGGAATTGTCCATGTCGATTATGAAACGCTAGAACGAACACCAAAGGAAAGCTATAAATGGTATCAAAAAGTAATTCAGAAGAATGGAATTGATTAAGATTACAATCTTAGTATAAATAGTTCTTCATTCAGATTTATGAAAGCCACCTTACACCAAGAAAACAAGGAAAGTGTCCTTCATAATGGTAATGAAATCCATTTTTTATCTAGTAAAATAATAATAATTGTTTATCATCATCCATCTGTTAAACTCGGAATTTAATAAAAGGAGATAATCATATGACAAAAATACCAGTTGCTCTTCAAATGTATTCACTCCGTAATGAGTGTGAAAGGGATTTTATTGGAACTCTTGAAAAAGTTGCTAAGCTTGGTTTTGATGGCGTAGAATTAGCGGGTTATGGCGGGTTAGATGCATCAGAATTAAAAAAGGTATTGGATCATTTAGGACTCCATGCTGCTTCGAGTCATGTTCCGCTAGATTTATTAGAAAGTCAGCTCCATGAAGTAATCCATTATCAGCAGGCAATTGAAAATACTCATATTGTTTGTCCGTATCTAATGCCAGAACAACGAACACAAGAATTTTACTCCAGTCTTATTCATACACTGAACCGTGTCGGCGAAATATGTTACAAAGAAGGAATCACTTTCTCTTACCATAATCACGATTTTGAATTAACAACGCTAGAAAATGGAATGAAACCACTTGAATGGCTTCTAAAAGAAACAAATCCGGAGTGGGTGAAAGCGGAATTTGATGTGTATTGGCTGAAGAAAGCTGGTGAAGATCCATGCGAATGGTTAAAACGCTACAAGGGTAGAACACCGCTTGTTCACTTGAAGGATATGACTACAGATGAAGAACAATTTTTTGCCGAGCTTGGAACTGGCGGGGTTGATATTGACTCGATTTTATCACTTGGGGATGAATGCGATGTGAAGTGGTGGATTGTGGAACAAGACGATAGTAAACGCTCACCTCTTGAAAGTATTGAGATGAGTAGTCTCTATCTGAAACAAAAAGGTATTCTATAAGGCTATTTTCTTAAACTTTATTGCTTTTCATATGAAACAGCCATCCAATAAAAATAGTAATTGAGAGGAGAAATCACCATGGATAAAATAAAAGTAGCTGTTATTGGTTGTGGATCCATTGCTAGATACCGTCACTTGCCAGAATATGCGGCCAATCCAAATGCTGACATTGTGGCGGTATGTGATATTGTTGAAGAGAGGGCAAAACATGCCGCGGAAAAATACGAAGCTCAAGCATTTACCGATTTCGAACAATTATTAAAATCCGTTGATGTCGATGTTATCAGCGTTTGCCTGCCAAACTATTTACATGCACCGGTTTCTATTGCGGCTTTGCAGGCCGGAAAGCATGTACTTTGTGAGAAGCCTATGGCCACCTCACATGAGGAAGCATTAGCAATGATTCAGGCAGCTGAAGAGAATGACAAAATATTAATGATCGCTCATAATCAACGATTCGTTACTTCCCATCAAAAAGCGAAGAAGTTGCTTGAAAGCGGGGAGTTGGGCAAGATATATAGCTTTAGAACGGCGTTTGGACATGGCGGACCAGAAGGTTGGAGCATTGATGGCCGGGAAAGCTGGTTTTTTGATAAAGAAAAGGCATTCATTGGCGCCTTAGGGGACCTTGGTGTTCATAAAGCAGATCTTATTCGTTATCTATTTGGAGAAGTGAAGGAAGTTGGCGCATTTGTTGAAACCAATGCGAAAAAGAATACCGATGTGGATGATAACGCAGTTTGTATTTTAAAAATGGATAACGGAACAATAGGTACATTAACGGCGAGTTGGTCCTATGTTTCTAGTGGGGATAATTCGACTGTTATTTATGCTGAAAATGCAGTAGTCCGCCTAGAAGACGACCCAACTCATTCATTGATTATCCATTACAAGACTGGTGAAATTGTCCATTATCAACTAGATAAAATTCAAACGAATGAGGAAGGCGGTCAAACAGCATCGCATGTAATCGACCATTTCATAGATGCTGTTCAGAACAACAAAGCCCCGCTCATTACTGGTGAGGAAGGCATGAAATCTTTGGACGTAATTCTAGCTGCGCTTGAGTCGAATGAAAAAAGGAAAATTGTAAAAGTCGAAAGATAAGTAGTTAAACCCAACACGGGTAGATGATCATGAATGACCGCTCCGAACATGATTTGGAGCGGTCATGTCTTGTTTTTGAGTTTCCTGAGGACACCAAGTGAAATTTGAAGTGCCAATTTCACCAGTTCCTTTATTTGTGACAGAACGGCTTATTTCCTCATGTTCGAGGACACCAGGTTCGCTATTTAGCAAAAACAGAGTATTTTTCATGTGTGTTTTCGTAAATAACGTACCTGGAGTCCACAAAACTCTTAAATTAGGGTCATTTAGTCTAGTTAACGGATTCTCTGTCCGCATATGGTAGGAACCTCGAAATTTTCATACGATCTGTAATAGAACATACTAGTGAACCGTATCTATGATATTGTTGTAACAACACTATTATTTAAATACAGTAAGTAAGAAGAAAAGGAGATTCATAATGAGAAAAGCTTATGATGCAAAAGGCGCAGTAACTTCCGGACCATATTCCCACGCAGTAGAAGCAGGAGAACTACTATATTTATCCGGTCAAACACCAATAAACTCAGCTACTGGGGAAATGATAAAAGGTGATATTGGGGAACAAACTAAGCAGTGTTTCCGTAATTTATTTGCTGTCTTAGAAGAGGCAAATTTAACTCCAGACGATGTTGTTAAAGTAAATGTATTTCTTACAGATATGAAGAATTTTTCTGCTATGAACGAGGTATACGAAACAGAATTCACTAAACCATATCCCGCAAGAACCACAGTAGCTGTCTTAGCACTCCCTCTTGATGCAGAGGTAGAAATCGAAATAATTGCTAAAAGACCGTAATAAAGAGCAGCAAGGTTAATATTATTTAAGGTAAAGAGAGGGTGAATATATTTCCCTCTTTTTTCATTTGTGGTAACTGTCACCACTTGAATGAATATTTCGAAAACCATATAATAATATATAGGTATTATGTAAGTCTAGTAGGTTAAAAAACTTAGTGGAAGTGTTTGCATGATAGATTATGATGGTAAAAATAATGCATTGGAAATGATTCATGATTTGTTAAAAAGAATTAGAACAGATCATAAATTAGTGTTGAAGGAAGATTATAAAGAGATAAAAAAGACAATAAAAGATAATTGTCAAGAAAGTTATGTTGAAAATATTTTTCTTCAATTGAAAGAAATTCAAGATCAAATGGAACGTATGAGCTGGCTAAATAGTCACTATAGAATTTTGCATAATTTTGCCCAAATATGCAGTAAAACCTTAAGCGAACAAATTCTACTAAAAGAAGCATATGAAATGGTGTCACAAGTAATGCCGACAGATTCTTTTTATATAGCAATCTATAATGAAGGTGATTCACAAATTCGAGTAGCATTGATGATAGACAATGGAAAAGAGTATTCACCTGAAACAATTGAACTTGGGGAAAATCATACATCACAAGCTATAAAGACAAGGGAAATTATTCATCATAAGGAATCAAGGCTAGAAGAAGAATACGATGTTTATTTAGGTGATTTGGAGGCTGGGGTAACTAACTCATGTCTATTTGTTCCGGTTATCATTGATAATCAAGTAAAAGGTGTTATATCTGCACAGTGCTATGAGGAATTTGCTTATCGCAAAGAACACGAAGAACTATTGCAAATAATTGGTACACAAGTCTTTAGCTCCCTAGAATCAGTAAGACTATATGAACATATATTTAAAATGTCTCAGTTGGATGAATTAACAGGTTTAAAAAATTATCGGGCTTTCCATGAGGATTTAGATTTATTAATGAGTGAGAAAGATGCTATTATCACTCTTATCATGATTGATTCTGATAATTTAAAAAAGGTGAATGATCACTTTGGACATGATATAGGTGATGTATATTTAAAGGCGTTGGCTGATGGGATTAAAAGCATCTGTAATGAAATGATTGAAGGATACCGTTATGCTGGTGATGAATTTATGATTATTGTAAAATCTCCACAGGCAACTAAGCAATTATTAGAGAAATTAACAGAATACTATGCTCTACATCCAGTAAAAGTAGATATCGAGCAAATTTTCATTTCTACAAGCATAGGTGTATCTGTTTATCCTCAACATGGTAAAACCATTGATTCCTTGAAAAAATCAGTAGACACAGCCCTTTATAATGCTAAACACCAAGGTGGAAATCGAATTGTATTTACTCAATAATATAGATGATTAATTGGCCGTTTCTCCCAATATTGGAGTAAGGGTCATTTTTGTAGTTGTTCTTTTCGTACAAATTGTTTGCTAACCGCTCGTTATGAAACAAATTACAACAGTATAGTTTCGGGGCATCTATGCAGGAAATTTTTATGAGGATTTTGCATTAAAAAAGCAACAAATTTTAAGAAAAGAGCCTTTGTAGAAAAATCTTTTTTAAAAGCAATTAATTTGGTCGACAATACATAGTAGAAAATTCATTTTGAAAAAGCTTTGTTCGAAACAGACTGTAGTTTTTTCCCTTTATTTAAGTAGTAAATTGAGGTTGGAAAGGAATGGTAGAATGAAGAAATATATGATTACAATGGTCACCGTCGTTTCTGTTTTATCTGCTCTGCTATTTCTTTTCGGATTTGGTTGGGTGTTGCAGGATCAATTAGTAGTTGGTCAGGGAAAACAAACAGTTAACAGGCAATTAAACCCATCAGACACGTTGAAAAAGTCAAAAAGTCAGCTTCAAGTAGCCGCTTTCGGGGATTCCTTAACGAGAGGAACAGGTGACCCTGAAGGGAAGGGCTATATTGGCTATTTATTAGGTGATTTAAAAAAGAAGACGAATAAGTCTATTTTATTATCTAATAGTGCAATAAAAGGCCAAACATCCTCCGAACTAATTACTCAATTAAAAGGCGCTGAGATTAAGCGTCAGATACAATCAGCGGATATCATTCTTTTGACCATTGGTGGAAATGATCTGTTTCAAGGCGGGGAAGTATTAACCAATCTTGATCCAGCATATATGAAAAAGTCCGAAAAACCTTATTTAGCAAATTTAAAGCAAATCTATTCTATGATTCGATCTGTAAATAAGGATGCGACTATATTTCATGTCGGCCTTTATAATCCATTTATTGATTTGGAAAAGTCAAAGTTCACATCCTCCATTGTTCGCAAGTGGAATTATGATTCAGCAAATTTGGCTGCAAATTATAAAAAAATTATATATGTGCCTACCTTTGACCTGTTTGAATTACATGTGAACGATTATTTATTTAGTGATAAATTTCATCCGAACACCGCCGGTTATAAATTAATCGGTGAACGTGTTGCATCATTAATTACTTTTAGTGAGGGGGGAACAAAAATTGAATGAAATTCCAGCGCTAGAAGTAAGGGATTTACGTAAAACGATTCGAAAAAAGGAAATCATAAAGGGAATATCCTTTCAATTATATCGAGGAGAAGTATTTGGTTTTCTTGGACCAAATGGCGCAGGAAAAACGACTACGATTCGAATGCTGGTCGGATTAATTAGACCGACATCTGGAACCATTTTGATATCAGGAAAAAATGTACAAACAGAGTTTAAAGAAGCAATGAAAAATCTCGGATGTATCGTGGAAAATCCAGAACTTTATACATATTTATCAGGTTGGGAAAACCTTGAATATTTTGCACGGATGGATCCTTCAATTACAATAGATCGAATTCATGAAGTGGCTGATTTAGTCGGTTTAACGGATCGAATTCATGATCGTGTTGGAACTTATTCACTTGGAATGAGGCAAAGATTGGGAATTGCACAGGCATTATTAGGAAACCCCCATCTTCTTATCTTAGATGAACCGACAAATGGTCTTGATCCTGCAGGGATAAGAGAAATGAGGGAATTTATTCGTTTTCTTGCTAAAAACGAGGGGTTAAGTGTCCTTGTTTCCTCACATTTATTAAGTGAGATTCAGTTGTTATGTGACAGGGTCGCTATCGTGTTGAATGGAGAAATTATTAGAACTGATTCAGTAGCTTCATTGCTCGCTGAACAGGAACGAGTTATTTGGAAGGTCGAACCTATACAAGCTGCTAGAAAGCTTCTTGAGGAAGAAATCGAAGTGAAGGTTGGAGAGGATAACACTTTAATTACCCCATACAAAGAGGAAAGTGTTG
This sequence comes from Heyndrickxia sp. FW510-T9, assembly GCF_058781025.1. Taxonomy (NCBI): domain Bacteria; kingdom Bacillati; phylum Bacillota; class Bacilli; order Caryophanales; family Bacillaceae; genus Heyndrickxia; species Heyndrickxia sp. FW510-T9. The sequence continues at coordinate 19,561 of NZ_JBYSWK010000031.1, forward strand.
CGGAATGGAACAAAAAACTTGTTGAAGCGGGTATTAAAGTGAAGGAAATGCAGGCGAAACTACCTGCTCTCGAAGATTTATTCCTTGAGTTAACAGGGGGAGAGCATCATGATTAATCTTGTTTATAATGAACAGCTAAAGATTTTTCGCAAGAAGCGTCTATTTGTAATCATTTTGATTGTTGCTATCCTCGTTCCGATATTTACCTATGCCCAATATAAACAAGATAGAACAGCTGAAAAGAAACTAGGAACAAGGGATTGGCGTGTCCAGCTCCAACAAGAGATAGTGGATATGCAAAACCGACTAACCTCTAGCCAATTGCCTGAGGATTTTACACAATATTTGAAAATTGAATTAACACAGGAACAATATTATTTAAATCATAATATTAACCCTAACTCTCCCGGTGCACCAACATTTATGAGGATTTTTGTAGAAAATGCGATTGATTTACTTTTACCACTTTTAGTTATGGTTGTGGCTGCAGACCTAGTATCATCAGAGGCAAGCACCGGCACCATTAAACTATTACTGACACGTCCGGTAAAACGCTGGAAAATACTATTAAGCAAATATATCGCTCTTTTATTAGCCATATCATTTATTATATTAAGTGTTGCCATTCTTGCCTACGCTATCTCAGGTGTCGTGTTTGGATATAAGGGCTGGAATATGCCAATGCTCACTGGATTTATTACAAAAGGAGAAGATTTAATCACAACCCATGTGCATCTCATCTCACAATGGAAATATATTTTGATGGAATTCGGACTTGCATGGTTTGTTTGTGTCGTGGTTGGGACCCTTACTTTTATGCTATCCGTTCTAATACGTTCTACTGCCGCAGTCATGGGCATCATGCTCGCCGCCTTAATTGCCGGTGCGATTTTAATCAACATGGTTTCTTCCTGGCAAAGTGCAAAATATTTATTTATGGTCAACTTGCAGTTAACTGATTATGTGAATGGAACAAAACCACCGATTGAGGGAATGACTCTCGGCTTTTCCATTATCGTGCTTCTTGTGTGGATGGTAGCAGCATTAATTGTGTCATTTGTGGTGTTTGATCGAAGGGATGTATATTAAAAAGGAAGGAGTACTGTAACAAGTACCCCTTCCTTAAAATTATTTTACAGAAACAATATGTTCTTTTAATTCTATAATTGGCTCCTCAAGCTTTGCATTTCTGAAGACAGACTTAATTCTTACTGGGAGAACTTTTAATATTTGTTCTCCTTCCTCAATGGAAATTGCCTTTTCCATTACCAAGTCTAATTCAAAAATACAATTAGGATCCTCGTTTTCTTGTTGAGGAGGATTTAAAAATACCCCGCCATTAACCGACCATGCAGAAGTGTGCAACAGCATGGATTGTACTATATTTTGTTCTTTTTCCGTAAATACTTCATTCGTTTTAACATTAATATTAATGGATGTTATTATGTGATTCTCCACCTTTTCGTTTTATCTAGTTTTCACCATAAAAGAATCCATTTTTATAAACATAATAATCAACCTCCTTTAAACACATATATTCGCCATGTGAAATTGAATCCCCTCCTTATTTGGAAAAAATAAACAAAAATATCGTTAGTAGTAGATAAAAGGAAGAAGCAAAAAAGGTAATATTCGCTGCAAAAATATGCTATAATACATTCTGCTCGTCAAAAAAATACAGTGAATTTTTTACCTGTATCGCTAAAAGAGGAGATAAATATGATTACAACAGAAGTAAAAGAACTTCTTAAAGATAAAATGGCGATCCTATCGCAATCAGATAAGAAAGATATTTGTCTAGTTGGCCCGATAAAATTACCTGTTCAACTAGATGACCAAGTAGTTCATTTTAAATGGTATACTTGGTTGGGATTAGATGGAAATTCCGCGGAAAAAGAGGATATCTTAAATGCTTTGCCATCTTTAAATCTGGCATCCTCCCAACAATCCTCCGTATTAGTATACGGAGATTTCGAACAAGACGAGAATGCTTTAATCAGAATGCACAGCATTTGCCATACAGGCGATATTTTTGGAAGTAAACGCTGTGATTGCGGTTTTCAGCTGCGTCAATCGATGAGAATGATTGTGGAAAATAAATCCGGAGCAATTTTTTATCTTGCTAATCATGAAGGAAGAGGGATCGGATTATTTTCAAAATCACTTGCCTACCTTCTTCAACAAGAAGGCTTAGATACAGTGGAAGCAAATCAGGCATTGGGCTTTCCCGACGATATTCGCAGTTACGAAGAACCGATAAGAGTCTTACAACATTTGCGTTCAAAGCCTGTTACATTAATAACTAACAACCCTAAAAAACTTGCAGCATTAAAACAAAATGGTTTATCAGCAGAAAACCATATTCCACTTTGGGGAGATGTTTCTGATTTTAATAAAAGCTATCTAGAAACAAAGGTAAATAAATCAGGACATATTCCAGAAAAAAAATTAAGCCGCACAAGTATTTAAGTAAAAAGTGTTCCATCCTAATATATTGGGCTGGGACACTTTTTTGTTTTTGTATTTATTAGTAAAGAGATACGATGGTGAGTCGTTTGCGATCAGACAAGGTAGAATTGCACGAAATTTTTATTGAACCGCACAACTCAAGCTTTGAACTGCACGAAATACATTGTGTACTGCACGAAATACATTGTGAACTGCACGAAATAGTAAAGCAACTGCACGAATTGGGTATTTTGACCTATCGCTTGATATAAAAAAGCACAGCCCGATCATACCGCCACACACGCTTTGACCTGCATGAAATACGATTTATAAAGAATACGTGAAACTCGATCCAAAAAAAACCCAAGAAAAATAAAAAAATACTTGAAAAGTATATAGTAGGCATGTATAATAAAAAAGTCGACAAAAGGTTGTCGAAAAATAATTGAAACCTTCCCGCGGGTGTAGTTTAGTGGTAAAACTACAGCCTTCCAAGCTGTTGTCGTGGGTTCGATTCCCATCACCCGCTCCATACATAACATTAGAACCAACGCAGTATTTCGTTTTCTTGAAGAACGGGATATTGCGTTTTTATATTTTAGACTTGAGAGTATAAAAATTAAATCCAGAATCGAGGTGATGATAATGAACATTACACAGTTTAAAAAGGAACTCATTCAATATAGTAAATCAATTGGAATCGATAAAATTGGCTTTACAACTGCTGATCCTTTTACCGAGATGAAGAATAGGCTGTTCAAACAACAGGAGCTTCAATACCAATCAGGATTCGAGGAGAAGGATATTGAAAAAAGAACGAATCCGTCCCTCATTTTCGATAAACCGCATTCCATCATTTCGATTGCACTTGCTTACCCTTCGAAAATGAATGATGCACCAAAAGGAAAAGCGGGAGAAAGACGGGGAATTTTTGCAAAAGCTTCATGGGGAGAAGATTATCACCATATTTTAAGAAGGAAGCTTGCAGAACTAGAGGCTTTTATCATGGAATACTATCCTGAAGCAAGATGCAAATCGATGGTAGATACTGGGGAACTAGTAGACCGTGCTGTTGCCCAGCGTGCAGGTATTGGATGGAGTGGGAAAAATTGTTCCATTATCACACCGGAATTTGGATCATATGTATATTTAGGTGAAATGATTACCAATATTCCGTTTGAACCGGATGCACCAATAGAAGATCAGTGTGGCAGCTGCACGAAATGTCTAGATGCCTGCCCAACAGGTGCCTTAGTTCAAGGTGGACAATTAAATGCACAACGCTGTATCGCTTTTTTAACACAGACAAAGGGTTTTCTTCCAGAAGAATTTCGCGCAAAACTTGGAAATCGTTTATACGGTTGTGATACCTGTCAAACTGTATGTCCTAAAAATAAGGGGATAGATTTTCATTTTCATGAAGAAATGGAACCGGATCCGTATTTAGCAAAGCCGGAACTAACGCCGCTTCTATCTATCAGTAACCGCGAATTCAATGAAAGCTTTGGAAACATGTCCGGCTCCTGGAGAGGCAAAAAGCCAATTCAAAGAAATGCATTGGTTGCACTTGCCCATTTTAAAGAAACATCAGCTGTACCGGAAATCATATTAGTTTTAAAAAATGATCCGAGACCGGTCCTCCGTGGAACAGCTGCATGGGCTTTAAGCAAAATCGGTGGAGAAGAGGCGAAGGGCGCACTCCTCGAAGCGAAAGAGAAAGAATCTGATGAAGATGTTCTAAAAGAAGTTGTTGAAGGTCTATCTAAAATGGGATAGGCCTTTTTTTAAATGATAAAAGTTCGAATGGTCCGTTATAAGGATTCAAAAGACCAACTCGAGGGAAAATTTGAGTCAAAGTGGTCTTTAGAAGGATTCAAAAGACCAACTCGAGGGAAAATTTGAGTTCAAGTGGTCTTTAGAAGGATTCAAAAGACCAACTGAAGGAAGGTTTTAAGTCAAAGTGGTCTTTATAAGCGTTCAAAATACCAACTCGAGGAAAAATCCGAGCCAAAATGGCCTTTATAAGTGGTCGCTCCTAAAAGTTTTGTTTTGTTTTCCCTCCTTCTTTCATATGTTTTAAAAGAAGGAGGGAGTTTTCATGAAATCTCAGCTTCAAAAACAATTAAAATCACGTTTGGAGCAATTAGTAAATATTTCAGGTGATGATGAAAAAATAAATAGAAAAAAAGATCTGCTGTCGCGGAGAAATGCGGAAATTGTAAAGGTGAAGGCACGAGCAAAGGTTAAGGATAAAAACAAGGAAGACAGTCAAACTATCCTTCATTACCAGGTACACTTACAGTATTTAATCAAACAAAAAGAGAAAATGTATATTGAGGAAGAAATCGAAAATCGTAAAGCATCATTTTATAATGAACAATTATACCATGATCTTGAAATCGTTCCTGATTTTCATGTCCCATATGACGAACCGTCTTTCTTGTCATATGATACAAATGAAAAGGAAGCAAGAAAAAGCTACAACTATGACCGGCTCAAAGCTGTTCAGTATGCGGAAAGATGGTGGGATAGCTATAATCCAAAATATAAGAAATTTGATGTAGATTGCACAAATTTTATCTCGCAATGCTTACATGAAGGCGGGGCGCCAATGAGAGGTCATCCCAATAGGGGTAAAGGCTGGTGGCTGCAAAATAATAATTATAGCTATAGCTGGGCAGCAGCACATTCTTTAATGCAGTATTTAAGTAATTCAACAGCAGGATTAAAGGCAAAACAAGTTAGCTCACCGTTAGAACTAAAACTGGGTGACGTAATTTGCCTAGATTTCCAGGGCGATGGCCGCTTTGATCATAACACCATTGTAACTGACAAAGATGCTTCTGGAATGCCGCTTGTAAATGCCCATACGTATAATAGTCGAAATAGGTATTGGGCATACGAAGATTCTTCGGCGTATACACCAAATATCAAATATAAATTTTTTACGATTGTGGATAGTTAAAAGGAAAAAAGAGAATCTCACAAATATGCTATAATGTGAAAGGGAAAAGAAGGCTGTGTTTTCGTATAAATTGTTGCTTTTCGTAATTTGTTTTAAATCCTAACTTAGAATTAGTTTGGGGGTATCTTTTCTTAAAAAGAATACATGTACTTATGGCGAATGAAGAAGCTTATAAGATTTTTCTTTTACAAAAGCAACAAAGTTTAAGAAAAGAGCTTTAAATTAAGATAGAGGTGACTATTCTTGGCAATTCATGTAGTACTATATCAACCAGAAATTCCAGCAAACACTGGCAACATTGCGCGAACTTGTGCCGCAACCGATACTCAGTTGCATTTAATCCGGCCGCTTGGTTTTTCAACAGATGATAAAATGCTAAAAAGAGCGGGGCTTGATTACTGGCATTCTGTAAATATAACTTATTATGACTCATTAGATGAGTTTTTTTCTAAAAATAAAAATGGAGAGTTTTATTATATTGAAACATTCGGAGAAAAGCCTCATTCGGCCTTTGACTTTAGCGATGTAACAAAAGACCATTATTTTATGTTCGGAAAAGAAACAACAGGATTACCGAAAGATTTATTAGAAAAAAATAAAGATCATTTTTTAAGAATACCAATGAATGATAATGTTCGTTCCTTAAATCTTTCCAATACAGCTGCAATCTTAGTATACGAAGCATTAAGACAACAAGGATATCCAGGGTTAAAATAAAAAATCTTCCATGCGGAAGATTTTTTTGTTAGGCAAATTATTTATTTACACCTGGCTTATCTTCATAACCTGCAGTAAAGATTGCAGCTAGAAATGCGACGATTCCAAGCAAAATGATTAATGTTTTCATTAATATGTACGCCTCCTTTGCCCAAAGTACATGCACTATCAGTTATTATAGCCCATTTTAAACGAAAAGTGAACGCTCTTCCATTTCATTTCTAACAATTGTTTGACAATCATATCCGTAGCCGTTTTCTCATTAATTACTGCTTTTCTTCACTTGTTATATATTCTAAGCAGACATAGTTCCGAGGCATATTTCCTTAAGAAGTTTATTCAGTTACAACCCAAAAAGGTGATCACCAAGAATTTAAAGCTTAAGAAAAGAGTCTACCCGTAACGTTATCACTATATTTCCATATTATATATATCATTATTCTTGTCTGTTTCATTCATGTTCACTTCGCTAAAAGCATAAAGTATATAAATCGTCTCTTAACAAGTGACAAGGGGAGGTCTCTATGGATATATTAAAACGACTTTCACATTACCGTGAAGAAGAAGAGAAGTTATTTTGGGAAGGGACATTTGCTGATTATTTGGAGCTTTTAAAAGAAAGGCCATGGATTGCTCAGTCGGCACATTCCCGTGTTTACAATATGATAAAAGATGCCGGAGTTGGGGAAGAAAATGGGAAGAAAAAATATGAATTTTTTAGCCGTCAATTATTCGGCTTAGAGGAAGCACTGGAAAAACTAGTTGAAGAATATTTTCATCCCGCAGCAAGACGTCTAGATGTGCGAAAGCGGGTTTTGCTATTAATGGGGCCTGTCAGCGGTGGTAAGTCTACATTAGTTACCATGTTAAAAAGAGGGCTTGAAGCTTATTCTCGTACAGATAAAGGGGCTGTATATGCTATTAAAGGCTGTCCGATGCATGAGGATCCCTTACACTTAATCCCGAGTCATCTTCGCCAAGATTTCTATGAGGAATATGGGATTCGGGTCGAAGGGAACCTATCTCCGCTCAATTTAATGAGATTGGAGCAGGAATATAACGGGAAAATTGAAGATGTCATGATTGAGCGAGTGTTCTTTTCCGAAGACCGTCGTGTAGGAATTGGAACGTTTAGTCCATCCGATCCAAAATCTCAGGATATTGCCGATTTAACAGGAAGTATCGATTTCTCTACCATTGCCGAATATGGATCTGAATCAGATCCACGCGCCTATCGCTTTGATGGTGAATTAAATAAAGCAAACCGCGGATTAATGGAATTCCAAGAGATGTTAAAATGTGATGAAAAGTTTCTATGGCATCTTTTATCGTTAACACAGGAAGGGAATTTTAAAGCTGGAAGATTCGCACTGATTAGTGCGGATGAATTGATTGTCGCCCATACAAATGAAACGGAGTACCGCTCCTTTATTGCTAATAAGAAAAACGAAGCCTTACACTCTCGTATTATTGTGATGCCTGTCCCCTACAATTTAAAAGTATCCCAGGAAGAAAAAATTTATGAAAAAATGATCAATGAAAGCGATGTAGCAGATGTTCATATTGCCCCGCACACTCTAAAAGTTGCTGCCATGTTTACAATATTGACCCGCTTAAAAGAGCCAAAACGCGGTGATATCGATTTATTAAAGAAAATGCGACTATACGATGGAGAAAATGTCGAAGGCTTTAATTCAGCAGACGTAGAAGAGCTAAAAAAAGAATTTCCTGAAGAAGGAATGAGCGGAATTGATCCGAGATATGTCATCAATCGGATATCGTCCACGATTATTCGCAAGGAAGTTCATTCCATCAATGCACTTGACGTTCTCCGTTCATTGAAGGAAGGATTGGACCAACATCCATCAATTACAACAGAATTAAAAGAGAAATATTTAAATTATATTTCACTTGCACGTAAGGAATATGATGAGTTGGCCAAGAAAGAAGTACAAAAAGCCTTTGTTTATTCCTATGAAGAATCCGCTAAAACCCTTATGGACAATTATTTAGACAATGTTGAAGCTTATTGCAACAAGGCAAAGCTTCGTGATCCATTAACAGGGGAAGAAATTAATCCGGATGAAAAATTAATGAGATCGATTGAAGAGCAAATTGGCATATCTGAAAATGCGAAAAAGGCATTTAGAGAAGAAATCTTAATCAGAATTTCCGCATATGCCAGAAAAGGAAAGCGATTTGACTATAATTCACATGACCGCCTACGCGAAGCAATCCAAAAGAAACTATTTGCTGATTTGAAAGATGTAGTAAAGATCACTACTTCCACAAAAACACCGGATGAAACACAATTGAAGAAAATTAATGAAGTAGTTGCCCGTCTTATTGATGAGCATGGATATAATTCGACGTCTGCAAATGATTTGCTGCGCTATGTTGGAAGTTTGTTAAATAGATAAGATGCAATTTGCAGAGGTAGGAGCATTTTCCTACCTCTGTCATTTCCAAAGGCTCTTTTCTTAAATTTTGTTGTTTTTGTAATGGAAAAAATCGTGAAATCTTCGATCGGCTTTAGAATAGGCAATGAAATAAGAAAGATGTGCTGAAACTAAAGCTTGATAGGGATAAAAGCAACAATCTATACGAAAACAGCCTTTTAAAAAATAAGCTTGTCCAACGGTTAGGCGAATGAACATTTGTCATATCTATTTGTAAATAATTTTAACTTTTTGCATAGGATAGAGTAATCAATATTTACTTTTTTTTAGTGATTTAAGTAACCAAAATATTGTATGCAACACATCAAAAATGTGTGATACATTTTTGAAAAAATTTTTATAGGAGGGGAGTATATCAAATGTCTCAATCAGAACATCAACAATTTGCGATTTCAAGTGAAGATTGGTCCCTCCATCGAAAAGGGCATGATGACCAAAAACGTCATCAGGAAAAAGTACAGGAAGCAATTCGGAATAATCTTCCTGATCTCATAACCGAGGAAAGCATCATCATGTCAGATGGCCGTGATGTGGTCAAAATTCCAATACGTTCATTAGATGAATATAAAATACGTTATAATTCCGACAAAAACAAGCATGTCGGCCAGGGGGACGGCGACAGTAAAGTAGGGGATGTAATTGCCCGGGATGGCAATCCGCAGAAAGGGCCAGGAAAAGGTGAAGGGGCAGGAGACCAGCCTGGTGAAGACTACTATGAAGCAGAAGTATCGTTAATGGAACTGGAGGAAGCATTATTTAAACAGCTGGAGCTTCCTAATTTACAAAGAAAAGAACGGGATATTAATACGGTCAAAGACATTGAATTTAATGACATTCGAAAGACTGGTCTAATGGGGAATATCGATAAGAAAAGAACGATGATGACCGCCTTTAAACGAAATGCTATTAATGGTAAACCTAGCTTCCATCCAATAGTTCCAGAGGATTTAAAATTCCGGACGTGGAATGAAATAGAAAAGCCTGAATCAAAAGCAGTCGTTCTTGCAATGATGGATACAAGTGGTAGTATGGGAGTCTGGGAAAAGTATATTGCCAGAAGCTTCTTCTTCTGGATGACACGCTTCCTACGAACAAAATATCAATCCGTTGACATTGAGTTTATTGCACATCATACCGAAGCAAAAGTAGTTTCAGAGGAAGATTTCTTTTCAAAAGGAGAAAGCGGCGGTACGATTTGCTCATCCGTATATCGAAAAGCACTTAGCTTAATTGAAGAGAAATATGATCCATCCAGATTCAATATTTATCCATTTCATTTTTCCGACGGTGATAATCTAACATCCGATAACGCACGATGTGTAAAACTAGTGGAAGAAATTACGAAGGTTTCAAATATGTTCTGTTACGGGGAAGTAAACCAATATAATCGCCATTCAACTCTTATGTCCTCCTACAAAAACATCAAAGACGATAAATTCCGCTATTATATTCTAAAGCAAAAATCAGACGTCTTTTATGCAATGAGAAGCTTTTTTCAAAAGGAAGAGGAGAAAGCGTATAGTTAGGGAAACATGGGGGCGGTTCTTGTGTTTCTTTGAAACATGGGGACGGTTCTTGTGTTTCTTAAAAGGAAATAGAGAACAGTTCGATTTTTTTCTCTAGCTATTATCATATTATAAAAAAACAGATGTTTTACACATTGAGAAGGTTTTTCAGAAGGAAGAAGAGAAGGCATATAGCTAGTTTACCGAAAGCTCTCCAATTTATAGTTGGAGGGTTTTTTATCTAAGCCGAGGATCAAATAGATGCGGGCGTTGATCCAAAAAGGATTAATGTCCGCATTAGTTGATGATTCTGCATAACTAAAAGGGAGGGCACCTGCTTTATAAGCCACTTATACCGTATCACAAGTTTAATTTAGTCAATAATTTCTCCGCTCAAAAACTTTGTATGGCAATAAGGGCAACGGTATATATCGTTTAAATCAGTGTCCTTATTAAATCGTAAGGGCAATCTTTTTTTACATTTTGGACATCTCCACAGAGTAAAAGTCATTATGAAAAAGATTGCTAATAATGATGCACCAAGAATAGTTAGCCATCCAATACTAAAAAAAACACTTAACATACTTAGAGGTATGGAAATAAATAAACATACTAATGAAATTTTTCTATATTTCATTATGTCTCTAACCTTATGTGACATTGTTATACCCCCCTGTTAATCACTTATGTACATAATTGATAATAATTCCTTATATTTATTAATTTAATAAGAAGATTGATTTCCATTTTCAAAATTGCTGCCGCGTTAGCTTTAAGTAAAATATTTCCACAGGTTTTGAATTTATTTTAACTCCTTTTAAAAAATAAGTTCGCTTTCGAAAATTTATTAAAAAGATGCAACTAGTCATTTAACCAATTCATATGTTAAAAGCGTGGTCATTTGACCACGCTTATGCATTAATTTAATGATGTTTAAAATGTAATTTGGTAGGCTATTTAGTGTGTTAATACTATCGTTTTGAACTTCCAAACCGAACACTACTATTTTATCTTGGCGCTGAAGCTTCAATATAACATTCTCGAGTATCAAGAGATGTGATATTTTTCTTCCACTCTATCAATACTTTTTATATATAATTCCCTATGCGGGTAAGGAATTGCTATTTTATTTTCAATAAATAGCTTATTTATTCTAAAGTTTATATTACTTTTTATTGTCCCAAGCTGATTATAATCAGATATCATTATAGATAATTCAAAATTAAGACAGAAATCTCCAAAGCCTACAAAATTCACAAATGGTTCCGGATCCAATAATACTGCCGGTGAAACTAAGCTTTCCTCTCTTGCAATCTCCATGAGCATGTCTCTTACTTTTTCTACATCTGTTCCATATGCAACATTAAATGGTATTGGTAGTTTTATTCTTGGATCACTAAACGAACGATTAACGACCTTTTCCCCTAAAAAATATGAGTTCGGCACAATTATATGTTCATTACTAACTGTTTTAATGACGGTCGCCCGCATATTAATTTTTTCAACATCTCCAATAATGTTATCGATAAGAACGCGATCCCCGACTTTTATTGGCCTTTCAAACAAGATAATAACCCCAGAGATAAAGTTGGAAGCAATGTTTTGCAGTCCAAATCCAATTCCAACACTGATAATGCCAGCAAACATAGTTAATGCACTTAGATTTATTCCTACTGTCGTTAAGCTGACAATAATCGCAATAATCATAATGGAATAATGCACAACCCGATCAAATGTATATCTTGTCCCTTTATCTAAATGGTATCGATTGTATATACCTGGTAATAAAACATTAGTTGAAATTTTTGAAAGTCTACTAGCTAAAGAAATAATTAAAACGGCTACAATAATTAGGAATAGTGTTACGTTCACTTTTCCAAATTTAAAAATATTGGCAAACATCCATTTTGCTTTTGAAAAGTATAGGAGCAAAAAGACCAGGGTTCCGTAAAAAGTAAACCAATTTACTATGCTTCTCAACGCAAATTGATGTTTAGGAAGTTTTTTTAGACTCCAGAGAAGTACCCATCGTATTATTAGCATTCCAATTACAAGAGCTGCAATGATGATTAAGCTCATATAATTAAAAGAAAGAACCCAGTTTCTTAATGTATGAATATCCATGTTTTCACCCTCAATATTTTATGCAATTTCACTTTAACTGATAAAGAATATAATCCATGTATATTCTAGCAAATAATTAAATATGAAGGATGAGTATAAAGTCCAGCCTTTTTCTAGTTAACCTAATGTTTAACTATTCAAAATATCTTCGAAACACGAGAACCGTCCGATTTTTTTCTCTCGCTATTATCATTTTTAAAAACAAAAATCAGATGTCTTTTACGCGGGTAAGAAGCTTTTTCCTGAAGGTAGAGAGAAAAGGCATATAACAAGCTAACCAAAAACTCTCCAAATTTTTAGTTGGGGGGGTTTTTTGAATGAGGAAATCTGTAAAACTGAAAAAATCTAGCCAATGGCTAGATTTCCTCAGGTAGAAAGCTTCCTAAAAAGGAGGTTATACTTTGATATAATTATATTCTGGACTATGAATATTAAGAACAAATAAAGATTTAGATAAAAATCCATAAAGTTAATGATATTTATGCTATTTGGAAAATTCCTTTTGTTCTTTTAAGAATGGATTAAAGAAAAAACGATTTTTTATAAATAAGCTTTCTCTTCTGTCAATTAACCCTTTCTGTTTTAATAAGGAATACTGCATTATTCCTTTGCCTAATGCAATAAAGGAAAAGATGGTAAACGTAATAAAGATACAAGCGGATATTGGCACCCATGGACAATTATTAATATCATTAAAGGTGTTTGATAAAAATGTCGGCCAAGCAACCGAAGTATTAGTAATCTGATAAAACGCAATAGGTGTCCCAAGTATCCCGCCAACTTGAGTTAGCTTTTGTGCAACAAATATATTGAAAAAACCTAATTGTCCAAGCAAAAATAACATGTTTCCCATATGCAGAATAAAATAGGAAAGCCATTGTGAAAAGCAACCCGGTACATAATACCATCTCCAAAGCCCAAAAATTCTTGTGCCGGATACAATACCTGCATCAAAATATGCTTTTTGCTGTATTTCCTTTACCGATTTATGTACAAATTCTGCTGCTTTTCCAAGCTCTAATATGATAATTACGCTGATCATCCATATAGGTCGCTGCCCGGAAAAGATAAAAAATGGAATCGTTGTAAGTAAAACAACGAAGAAAAATACTGGTATTCTAGAAAATAAATAATTCCATCCTTCTAGTATTCTTCTTAAAAATGGAAAATGGGCTGATAACATTCCAAACGGAAGAGCCAACAGAATGGTAATAATAGATATTAATCCTATCTCAATGATGGTAGTTCTTGTCCCAAGTATTAGTGCACTGTACATATCTCTTCCATGTGCATCTGAACCTAACAGATATCGTTCAGAAGGTGGAAATGGAGGTAGAACAAAGTCTAAATTTCCACCCTTGCCTAGGATATAAGTTTTTGGTGCTATTTGTCTATCAATCTTTGGTAAATGTGGTCCGAAAATAAAAACAAAAGCAATGATGCTGCATCCAATCATACCAATCCACAATAGAGGAACCTTTTTCATGATTGCTCATCCTTTCTAACTGGAATAAGATAATGTTTGATAATTTGACCAACCCATTGTGCCAGTAGAAGAATTACCATGAAACCTAAACTAAAACCAATTACGGTAGGCGCTTCAATTGGTAGAATCGTATCGTTGGAGGCAATTATGTCTTTTATCTTAATCGCATCCATAAGCCTCGTTCCCATACCACGATATAATGTCATATACTCCACTAAAACCATGGAAGAAAGTAATGTTAAAATAATTGGCATAAAATGAATCAGAATTTTAGACCAGCAATTACGCAAGACATGCTTCCAAAGAATGATCCTTTCCGGTAATCCTTTTGCTTTCGCAGTAAGAATATAATCAAGGCCATCTTCTTCCTTCAATGCTTGAGTAGTATAGCTGGCAATAACGGCTGCTGGATACATGGATAAAAAGATAATAGGCAGAAAGATATTGTACCAATGGTCATAACCGTATAGCTGCAGATCTGGAAAAATACGACGTATTGTCACAGAAATAATTAATTCTAAAATGATAATGATAAAGAAGTCTGGAATAGATTGTCCTAACCAAGTTGTCCCTTCGCCAAAGAATTTCCACAACCCACCATTACGACGGTAATCAAAAACACCTTTCATTATTCCAATTAAGAAACTGACAATTAAAGCTGGAACTAAAATAGCAATACTTCTCTTTCCATAATGGACAAGCTCCCATTCAACCTTTTGATGATCTGCAGCTGTTCCAAGGCTCTTATTTACCTTTACATCCGAGAAATATTGAGTGATATTTTCCTTATATCCTGACCATGTAAAATGATAGGACATTTCATCTGTGACATCGATTCGTTTTACTTGTATGTCCCTTGGAAGTAAGATAATAAAAACTAGAACAGCCATCATTAATATCCAAAGAAGAAGACTGCTAGATAGACGAACTAGTAATTTCATGTTAGACCCCTTTCTTCAATAAATTGAGATTTATTATATCACAAAACAGGAATAATTTTCATATTTTTTAGATAAAAGGTTCTATTCAATCATTTCTGTAAAAATTTATTATGCAAATGAGAAAGTAAGATTAAGCATAAAATACCGCCTAAAAATGCTAAAGACATATCCCACTCAGAGTCCCATACATCCCCTTGAGTCCCAAGAAAATCCTTAGCCGATCTTCCTAAAATCTCAGCCCCTAGCCATTCCATGATTTCATATAATGCCGAGAGTGCAAGTATAAAGGATAATGTGATAGTAATGAGCCATTTTGATGGTCGAAGGCATGACTTTCGTATTAAAAATTCTCTAATGACGATGGCAAAAAAGCCTTTTGCAAAATGGCCAAATCGATCATATTCATTTCTTTTTGTGTGTAATTTCTCTTTAAGCCAATCAAATAAAGGAACATCATCATACGTATAATGGCCACCAATAAACATGAGAATCATCAAAATAGTAATGATCAAATAAGAGAATGTCGTAAAGCGAAATTTCCGATAAGTTAAAAGCAATACTAAAATTATGAGAACTGCTGGAGTAACCTCTAAAGCCCAAGTTAAATAATCCGCTGCCTTAATTGATGACCAAATAAAAACAGCGATAATGATGAGCAACAAAAACAAATGAATCCGATTGATTCGTTGAGTCATGGTGACATCCTCCTTTTTGGGATTAGTTTTTCCAAAAACATTAAAATAATGAATAGATTAGTATGGATTTGAAAAATTCCAATAATTATAATAAGATGCAAAGTAAATGGATAAAAAATAGGAGTAAAAAAATGAGAAGACTTAAAATTGGTATGTGGCATGCCTTGAACGAGGTTGAGTGGAATCAGCTGAATATGGGAATGATTAACGGTTTAGAGGCATCCCAATATAAACAGGAAGAGGATTGGGCAAAATTAAAAGATTTTTGTCATAAAAACAATCTGGCATTTGGCATTCATTCGCCTGTATATTCAAATGAAAGAGTATGGCTGCCCCAAATTACTTCCAGTGATGAGCAAAAGCGAAAGGAGTCTGCTAGTTGGATCGAAACTGAAGTTGAATTTGCCGCGAAATATGGTGCCGATTATATTCTTTTTCATTATCCTTATCCGGCTATTTTGCCTAGTAACGTGGATTATGATTATTGGCCAAAGAAAACGGAATTTCCAACGCTTAAGTGGAATGAGTTATCGAGAGAAGAATTTCTCACTCTAAGTCATCATATTTTTAAAAGATTAATAGATATTCAGCAAAAATATAAGCAAAAAATAGTCCTAGAATACGATTTCTTTGGAGAGTATGAAGAAGAATTTCTCCATATGTTTGAAACATATAAAGACATCCAGCTTGTAATAGACACACAAAGATTGGACGCACATAAGCGGGCATTCCCAGGATTTGATCCATATAAATTTCTACAAAAGGCAGCACCATATGTATATTTGGTCCATCATAGTACAACAAAATATGGTAAAAATATGAAACGTCATTTTCCCGTCATAAAAGAAAGTATCGATGATCCAAATTATGGTGACGCACATCGATACTTAGAATTTCTATCAAAGTATAATCAAAAGTTTCATATACATTTTGAGCATAATCCAGCTTTAGTAACAATAGAACAATTGAAAGAATGCTATGAGTTGGCAAAAAATGTGATGTTTAAGGATATAGCTCCTGAGTTGAAATAAAGAAGCACAGTCGTGATAAGCGACGTGCTTCTTTATTTCTTTCATTAAGACTGAAACATTTGAATAAAATACTTTGCATTTTTGGATAGGTATCGATCTTTCTGCCAAATTATCGCTGCTTCAGTTGATATTGTTGAATCCATTATTTCAAGTACTTTTATATTGTCAGATGGAAAAGAAAGAAGGGAATCTCTCGGGATAATGGTTGCACCTATTCCAGCAGAAACAAGTGATAAAATCATCGAGACGTCTGGACATTCGCAAACAACTTTAGGTTCAAAACCATGACGTCTGCATTCGTTTACCACTAGTTCGTATTGCCCCGAACCTTGGATGCGGTGAAGCAGTAATAAAGGTAACTCTTTTAATTCTGCCATTCTAATTTTGCTTTGAGAAGATTGTTTTAATTCCTTTGGAAGGACAACTACATATGGATCATTTGATAAGTGTATGCAGGAAAAGTCGTTCAGATCCATTGGAAGACGTGTTATTCCGATTTCCACTTCCCGATTTTTGATTAGTTCCCCAATAACAAAAGTGTCCCCCTCTCTTAATTGCAAAGTGACCAAGGGATATCTTTGCAGATAGGCTTTAATCTTCTGTGGCAAATGCGAAAAACATGATTTCACTGATCCTAATGACAAAATACCCCTTAGACCCTCGTTGGATTCACGTACTTCTTCAATTGTTTCTTCAAATTGTTTAAGTAAATTTTGAGCATGTTTATAAAGTACTTCGCCAGGTTGTGTAAGTTCTAATTTCCTTCCATTTCTTTCGATTAATGTAACTCCTAATTCTTCTTCTAAAAGCTTGAGCTGGTGACTTAACGGAGGTTGTGCCATATGAAGCTTTTTAGCCGCACGGGTAATTTGCCCTTCTTGAACAATGGTGGAAAAATAGCGTAATTGCTTTATATCCATCCTATATCCTCCTAGTGAAATATGTATACTTTTTTTGTATGCAAAACAAATATTTTAAATATTTTAAATATACTTTAACATATGATACATTTCAAATGAAAGGGTTTTCAAGAGCAAATGCGCAAGCGACTTGCACATCCGCTTGGCGATTGGCGCTGGTGAAATTTGAAGTGCCAATTTCACTTAAAGCTAGACGTGTAACATTTTTAGAAGGTTATCCACATGGCTAAATCTTATAGTTTCCTTAACAAAAAAACTTTCGAGGAGTGGAGGAGCATGAACAAATACGACGAGATAAAAAAGAAATTACGAGGATCAATTGCCCCAATTATTACCCCATTTAATGAGGATTTTTCTATTGATTATGGGACTTTAGAAAAACTTATTCATTGGCATATAGAAAGCGGAACACATGGGATTTCGGTAACTGGTACTACAGGTGAACCGAGCTCTTTAACAATCGAAGAACGCATCAAGGTAATGGAAACTGCTGCAAAAACCATTAATGGAAGAGTCCCATTTGTACCTGGAACGGGATCAACGAATCATCAGGAAACATTATATTTAACAAAAAAAGCCCAGGAAATAGGGGCAGATGCAGCACTTGTTATCGTGCCTTACTACAACAAACCTTCACAACATGCCTTATACAAACATTTCAAAGCGGTAGCAGACTCAGTCGATATCCCAATTATTGTCTATAACATTCCAGGAAGAACAGCAACGAATTTACAAGTAGAGACATTGGCTAGCCTTGTTAAAGATTGTCCGAATATAATCGGCGTAAAAGAATCGAATAAGGACTTCGAACATATAAATCGAGTATTACTAAAATGTGGTAGAGATTTCCTTCTATATTCCGGTATTGAATTATTATGCTATCCAATGCTTGCGATTGGTGGTGCCGGGCATAT
Source organism: Heyndrickxia sp. FW510-T9 (assembly GCF_058781025.1). Lineage (NCBI taxonomy): Bacteria > Bacillati > Bacillota > Bacilli > Caryophanales > Bacillaceae > Heyndrickxia > Heyndrickxia sp. FW510-T9. The sequence continues at coordinate 37,766 of NZ_JBYSWK010000031.1, forward strand.
AAGCGCAACAGCAAACATTACACCAGATAAAGTCGCAGAAGTTTATAATGCATGGGCAGAAGGTGACGTCAAACGGGCGCAGGATCTTCATTATGAATTAATGGAGCTAAATGATGTTCTCTTTAAAGACACAAATCCTGCTCCATTAAAGGCTGCCTTGGGAATGATGGGGAAAATCAAACCCGTTTTGCGCTTGCCGATGGATTTGCCAACGGAAGCTCTACAAAAGGAGATCCGTTCTGTCCTCAAGCACTATGTCGAACTACATGATGAAATCACTGCAAAATAGTGGGAGGGTATATGATGGAACAAATTCAGGATGTACAACTCTATATTAATGGACAGTTTGTATTTGCCCATTCGAAAAAAACATTTGAAAATCTTAATCCATTTACTAATGAAGTAATAAACAATGTGGCTGCGGGAAACAAGGAAGATATCGATGCTGCTGTCGAGGCGGCACATGCTGCCTTCAAAGGTGAATGGGGCAGAATGAAGATCAGTGAACGACTTAAGTATATTCATAGAATTGCAGATTTAATTGATGAGCATATTGAAGAAATAGCTCCATTAGAATCTTTGGATACTGGCTTACCAATTAGTCAAACGAAAAATATGGTAGCACGCTCCGCTCAAAATTTTCGTTTTTATGCGGAGATGGTATCTAGCCGGATGGTTGGCGAAGCATATCAAGTTGATGGTGAGTTCTTAAATTATACAATTCACAAGCCAGTAGGGGTTGCAGGATTGATTACTCCATGGAATGCTCCATTTATGCTGGAAACATGGAAAATTGCTCCTGCATTGGCTACAGGAAATACCGTTGTGTTAAAGCCTGGTGAATGGTCACCATTAACAGCGAATCGTTTAGCTGAAATTATTGATAAGGCTGAACTTCCAAAGGGTGTTTTTAATGTTGTACATGGATTTGGGGAAACTGCAGGCGCTTCGCTAGTAGCACATCCACATGTCAAATTGATTTCTTTTACGGGCGAAACTACTACCGGTTCGGAAATTATTAAAAACGGAGCAGATTCATTGAAACGAGTTTCAGCTGAATTGGGAGGGAAATCGCCCATTATCGTTTTTGAGGATGCTGATTTTGAAAGAGCTCTTGATGCAAGTACATGGGGAATATTCTCGTTTAACGGGGAAAGATGTACAGCGAATTCAAGATTATTTTTACATGAATCGATTTATGACAAATTCGTTTTCGCATTAAAGGAGCGCATTTCTAACATTGTTATTGGTGATCCGCTACATAAAGATACAGAGGTTGGTCCATTAATTCATGTTGATCATTACAATAATGTGAAACGCTACTTGAAAATTGCAGTGGAAGAGGGAGCGGAGGTTTTCTCTGGGAATGTGCCAGATCAATTTCATAAAGGAAATTTCATTCCGCCAACTCTATTGTTAAATGTTAAAAATCATATGACTGTGGCTCAGGAAGAAATTTTCGGACCAGTTATGTCAGTCATGAAATTTACGACAGAGGAAGAAGTCATCGAACTTGCTAATGACGTTAAATATGGGTTAGCAGGGTATGTGTGGACTAAAGATATCATGCGTGGCCACCGTGTCGCACAGGGGATTGACTCTGGCATGATATGGATAAATTCACAAAACGTCCGTGACCTCCGCACTCCATTTGGCGGTACGAAAGCAAGTGGCATTGGTCGTGAAGGCGGACATTATGCGTTTGATTTTTATACTGAAGTACAAGTCATTCATGTAGCATTAGCAGAACATCATATTCCACAGTTTGGGAAAAAGAAGAAGTAAACATTAGGGGGATAAAATATGCCAGCAAAAACAGGAAAAGACTATATCGAACGTCTGAAAAAAGCGAATAACAATATTTATATTCATGGTGAACGTGTAAAAGATGTGACAGAGCATCCAGCATTTAAAAACGTTATTCACTCGATGGCGAATTTATATGATCTGCAACATGAAAAGCCAGAAAAAATGTTATATACCTCTCCTACAACTGGTGAAAAGGTTGGGACGACGTTCCTACAACCAAAAACGATAGATGATTTAATCGCAAGAAGAGAAGCGATTACGGAATGGGCACGGACTTCCGGTGGTTTAATGGGGCGTTCTCCGGATTACTTGAATGCAGAAGTCATGGCAATGGGTGTGTCCAATGAATTATTTGCAGAAGCAGATCCAATGTTCGCAGAAAATGCAAAAAAATATTATGAGTATGCTAGAGAAAACGATATTAGCTTAACACATACATTAATCCATCCTCAGGTGAATAGAGCTAAGGCACAACATGAACAGAAGGATGCCAATGTGGCATTACATCTTGTCGAGAAAAATAAAGATGGAATTATCGTGGATGGAATCCGTCTTCTTGCTACTCAAGGTGGGATCACCGATGAAATTCTTGTATTTCCTTCCACAGTGAAAAAATCAGGTGAATTGGATGACCCATATTCCATAGCGTTTGCGATTCCAAATAATACTCCTGGTTTAAAATTCATCAGCCGTGAGTCCTTTGATTATGGTAAAAATGTGTGGGATCATCCACTTTCCTCTAGATTTGAAGAGGGAGATGCGATTGTTTCGTTTGAAAATGTTTTTGTTCCATGGGAGCGGGTATTCGTCTGCGGAAATTCATCCATTTGCAACCGTACTTTTCGAGAAACAAATGCAGTAGTCCATATGGCACATCAAGTATTATCAAAAAATATTGTTAAGACAGAATTCCTCCTCGGTTTAGCATTAAGCGTGATGGATGCCATTGGAATTGATCAGTTCCAGCATGTTCAGGATAAAGGTGCAGAAATTATCATGACACTGGAAACAATGCGTAGTCATTTGTATCGTGCCGAGCATAATGCCAAGCTGGATAAATGGGGAACGATGACACCAGATTATGCTGCATTAGATACTGCTAGAAATTGGTATCCGCGTGTTTATCCTCGGTTAGTAGAAATTTTACGTGTTTTAGGAGCATCTGGATTAATGGGCATCCCGACAGAAGCAGACTTCCAAAATGAGGATATCGGAGCAATCATTAATCGTGGATTACAAGGGAAAAATCTAGAAGGTTATGAACGTGTTCAATTATTCCGACTTGCATGGGATATGACGATGAGCGCCTTCGGTAGCCGGCAAATGCATTATGAATACTATTTCTTCGGTGATCCAATTCGCATGGGGATGACTTACTTTGATTCTTATGAAAAAGATTCTTATAAAGAAATGATTCGTGAGTTTCTTGGTAAAGCAAATACCGGAAAGCCAAGCTTTGTTTAAGGGGGAAATGGAGATGGATTTTAATATTATTCGGGCAGCTAGAGCCGTTTTAAATGTAACCAATTTAGAAGAATCCCGCCGCTTTTATATAGATGCACTTGGCTTTGTGGAAACGACTTGTGATCATGACAAAATTTATTTAAGAGGCCTGGAAGAACACACTCACCACAGCTTGGTGCTGCAAAAAGCAGCTGAACCAAGTGTAGAGGTTATTAGTTATAAAGTTCACTCGGAATCGGATTTAGATGCGTTGTCTGTGTTTTTTTCGGAAAAGGGCTGCCAATTAAAATGGTTGGAAAAAGGAACACAAAAGGCAATGGGACGCACTCTTCGTGTCCAGGATATTTCTGGCTTGCCTTTAGAGTTTTTTGCAGAAATGGAAACGGTGGACAGATTACTGCAACGTTATGATCTTTATAAAGGCGCCCGTGTTCAGCGCATTGATCATTTCAATTGTGCTGTCCGTGATGTGGAAATGGCATATCACTTTTATATTAATGAATTAGGCTTTGCCTGCTCGGAATATACAACCTCTGATGATGAACAAATTTGGGCAGCATGGCTTCATCGTAAGCCAACTGTCCATGATGTTGCCTTCATGAATGGAGTAGGACCACGTTTACACCATGTTGGTTTTTGGTTAAGTGATCCGATGAGTGTGATCAACACATGTGATGTGTTAGCTTCTATGGGATATGGAGCAAATATTGAGCGCGGCCCGGGTCGCCATGGTTTATCAAATGCATTTTTCCTTTATTTGCGGGATCCTGATGGTCATCGAATCGAGCTGTACAATGGTGATTATTTGACAAGTGATCCTGATTTCAAACCAATTCGTTGGGATTTAGATGACCCAATGCGCCAAACATTTTGGGGGCATGCAGCACCAGACTGTTGGTTTAATGAAGCATCTGTTGTGTTAGATGTTCATACAGGAGAAAAAGTGGAAACAAAGGAACCGAAGCTTGAGAAGAAAAAGCCAACAATTATTATTTAATATCGGGAAAGGAGTGACTCCATGTCTAAAGTTACCTTTAAATTTAATGGCTCGCATCTTTTGCATGATGGAGAGGCTAGCGAAAATGTTCTCCATTCCAATGGTGAATCCTATGAAATAAGTAAACTTCCATTGGATGCTTGCGTTTCAGGTACTATTTATGGGACTCTTCTAAACTATAAGGGGGCACTAGCAAAACTGGGGGAATCGGTTTACGAAGCCCCCTATAATAAACCTCCTGAAGCTCCCATCCTTTATATAAAGCCTATCAACACTATTATCGGTTATGGGATGCCAATTCCGTTACCACAAGACGTAACAGAATTGGAAATAGGTGCTGCTCTTGCTGTTGTCATTGGGCGTTCAGCAACACGTGTCAGTGAATCAGAAGCATTAGACTATGTGGAAGGCTATACGATTGTGAACGATGTTTCTATTCCACATGAAAGTGTCTATCGTCCCGCAGTCAAACATAAAGCGAGAGATGGTTTTTGTCCGGTTGGACCTTGGATTGTTGATAAGGAAGGAATAAATCCGGATTCTCTTCATATTAAAGTTTATATTAACGATGAATTAAAACAAGAGAATACAACTGCAAATTTAATAAGATCTGTATCAAAATTGATTGCAGAAGTGACGGAATTTATGACTCTATCCAAAGGAGATGTCTTGCTGGTTGGTGTACCTGAAAATCCACCGAAAGCAAAGGCTGGAGATTGTGTTCGTATTGAAATTGAGGAAATCGGATATTTAGAAAATAGAATTGTGAAGGAAAATGATCTAGCTGCGGGGGTGAAGATATGAAAAGGGCTCGAGTCGTGCATAGCGGGTCCATTCACCACGCTATAGAACAAGATGGTAGAATTTTGCTCGACAATGGAAGAATCGTTGAGCAAGAATCGGTGATGTGGCTTCCTCCTGTTGACCCTAAAACCGTATTTGCGCTAGGGCTTAATTATGCTGATCACGCATCCGAACTTTCTTTTCAAGCACCGTCGGAACCGCTTGTTTTTCTGAAAGGACCGAACACATTCATCGGGCATAATGGGCAAACAGTGAGACCCCCAGACGCTACTTATATGCACTATGAATGTGAGCTTGCCGTTGTTATTGGAAAAATGGCGAGAAAAGTTAAGGCTGAGCATGCTTATGACTATGTCAGCGGCTATACCATTGCAAATGACTATGCAATTCGAGATTATTTAGAGAATTATTACCGCCCAAATCTAAGAGTGAAAAATCGTGATACTTGCACCCCGATTGGTCCATGGTTAGTAGATGCAGAAGATATTCAATACCCGATGAATTTAGTTTTGAAAACATATGTAAATGGAGAACTAACACAAGAAGGCAATACAAAGGATATGATTTTCAGCATCCCTGTTTTAATCGAATATTTAAGCAGCTTCATGACATTAAACCCTGGCGACATCATTTTAACAGGAACACCAAAAGGATCAGTCGATACAGCTGTTGGATCAGAAGTAATTACCGAAATCGAAGGAATTGGCCGCTTGGTGAACACCATAGTAGATTGAGGGGACAGGTACCTCGTTCCATTTCATATAATCAAGAATAAACTGTCATTAAAAAGCCATCAAAAGGACGCTTTGATTGAAATTCGAAAGGGTCTTGTCCTTTATAAGCTATCAAAAGGACACTTTGCTTGGGAATTGGAAGGGACTTGTCCTTTAAAAGCAGTCAAAAGGACACTTTGCTAGGAATTTGGAAGGGACTTGTCCTTTAAAAGCAGTCAAAAGGACACTTTGCTTGAAATTTGGAAGAGACGTGTCCTTTAAAAGCCATCAAAAGGACACTTTGCTTGAAATTTGGAAGAGACGTGTCCTTTAAAAGCGGTCAAAAGGACACTTTGCTTGGGAATTGGAAGGGACGTGTCCTTTAAAAGCGGTCAAAAGGACACTTTGCTTGGGAATTGGAAGGGACGTGTCCTTTATAAGCTATCAAAAGGACACTTTGCTCGGAATTTGGAAGGGACGTGTCCTTTAAAAGCGGTCAAAAGGACACTTTGCTCGGGAATTGGAAGGGACGTGTCCTTTATAAGCTATCAAAAGGACACTTTGATTGAAATTCGGAAGAGACGTGTCCTTTAAAAGCAGTCAAAAGGACACTTTGCTCGGAATTCGGAAGAGACGTGTCCTTTAAAAGCAGTCAAAAGGACACTTTGCTCGGAATTTGGAAGAGACGTGTCCTTTAAAAGCGGTCAAAAGGACACTTTGCTTGGGAATTGGAAGGGACGTGTCCTTTAAAAGCAGTCAAAAGGACACTTTGCTTGGAATTTGGAAGGGATGTGTCCTTTATAAGCTATCAAAAGGACACTTTGCTTGGGAATTGGAAGGGACGTGTCCTTTATAAGCTATCAAAAGGACACTTTGTTTATTTGAAAGAAACTTGTCAAACCAAGCGATAAATCAACCAAAACAGAATATAATTCCGCCAAACCAAGCGATAATTCCACCAATCCAAAAAGCTAAACCATGTCTCAGAAAGGAAGGGAACCATGCCACACTTCATACTGGAATATACCGATAATTTAAACCCAGATGCCAATATTCCACTCCTACTTGAAAAAATCAATAATGTGTTAATTTCCTATAATAATATTTTTCCGATCGGAGGCATCCGGTCAAGAGCGATGGAGCTTAAAGATTACAGAGTGGCAGATTGTAAGGAAAATGATGCATTTGTTCATGGAACATTAAAGATTGGTGCTGGGAGATCTGAAACGGACAAAAAGCAAGTTTGTGATGAATTATTTGCTGTTATAAAAGACCATTTTCAAGATTTGTTTGAAAAGCGTTATCTGGCACTATCTATGGAACTAATTGAATTCAGTGAAGCAGGAACCTATAAACATAATAATATTCATAATCGATTTAGGAGGTAACGGAACATGAATGCATTAAAGGAGGCCCACAAAATGGATGATCGCACATTTCGCAATGCAATGGGAAAGTTTGCAACAGGGGTAACGATTATTACTACTTCAGTGAATAATCAAGTGCATGGCATGACGGCAAATGCTTTTATGTCCGTATCTCTTCATCCAAAGCTTGTCCTAATCTCGATAGGAGAAAAGGCAAATATGAATCAGAGAATTAAGGAGTCTGGAAAATTTGGAATTAGTATTCTATCCAAGGAGCAGCAAGACATGTCCATGTACTTTGCGGGACAATTAAAAGAGCAAAGAATGATTGATTTTGATTGGATGCAGGATGTCCCAGTTGTTCAAGGCTCAATAGCGAATATAACTTGCAATGTCCATGCTTCCTATCCAGCAGGAGATCACACCTTATATATAGGTGAGGTTATAGATATTGCTGTTAAAGATGGTGATCCACTAGCATTTTTTGAGGGGAAATATAAAAGTTTAATAAATTTGTGATTTACAAGTGTAAGTGTAACCGTGAATGTGATTGACTTTAAACCTCCATGCGATTTTCAAAATCGGAAAGAAAAGGTTTGTTAATCACTTTTTATTTTTGGCTGTTTTTTTTCACCAATTTTAATAAATCCTAAACAGACTTAGTTTTGTGACATATGTTTATTCATCATTCACTCTAATGAGGTTGTTACTTAAACCAAAAGCAACAAGGTTTAAGAAAAGAGCCTTAAATAAAGGGTTTTTTATTTCGGATAGCGAAGTATAAAAAGGATGACAGAATTGGTTCAGGGGGTATCAGGATGTTAACAATTAAAAAGAGTGATATAGTGGAGGATTTCCACGGAACAAAGGTTGCTGACCCATATCGTTGGCTGGAGAATCCAAACTCACAAGATACAAGAGATTGGGGAAACTGGATGGCGGAGCAAGCTGATGCTTATTTTGAGCAAACTACTACACGAGATAAAGATAGAGAAAGATTAACAGAACTTTGGAATTATCCAAAATATTTCGTTCCAAAAAAAGTAAAGAATCGCCTCTTTTATCAAAAAAATGATGGTTTGCAAAATCAAGCTGTTTTATACATGAAAGATGGAGAGCAGGAATCAGTTCTTATTGATCCTAATACTCTCAGTGAAGATGGTACAGTAGCAATGACGAATTACTCCTTTAGTGAGGATGGCCATTATATTGCATATGCAACTTCAACACATGGAAGTGATTGGCAAGAGCTTCATGTCATGGATATAAATAACGGAGAAAAATTGGTAGACCATATCCAACATGTAAAGTTTACAGGAATAGCTTGGGCACCTGATCATGCAGGATTTTACTACAGTCGTTTTCCAGAGCCAGGTTCAGTTAGCAAAGAAGATGAGAACAATTTTAATAAAGTATATTTTCATAAATTAGGAACTTCTCAAAGTGAAGATCAATTAATTCATGAGCAACCGGAAGACAAAGAATTAATGTTCAGTGCATTTATAAGTGATGATGAACAGTATATATGTTTACATATTAATCTCGGAACAGCTACCGAAAATCGTTTTTACTTGAAGAAGCAAGATTCTAATGATGGCTTTACACGTTTATTAGATAAACAAGATGCAGAGTATTCATACATCACAAATATCGGAACTACCTTCTATTTTAAAACAAATTTAAACGCACCAAATGGCAGAATTATAGCTATTGATGTAACAAATCCGGAAAAATCGAATTGGAAAGAAATTTTACCAGAGCAACAGGATGTTATTGATGCTGTTAAATATGTAAAGGATCGGTTTGTTGTCGCAACCCTTCATGATGCTCACCATAAGCTCCAAGTTTATAAAATTGATGGGACGTTTGTGAATGAGATTTTCATCCCAATCATTGGCTCATTAACGAATTTAACAGGAAGTAAAGAGGATGAAGAAATTTATTTTGGGATGACTTCCTTTTTACATCCGACAACCGTTTACCACTACAATCTTGTCGAGGATAAACTAGAAATCTTTTCGGAATCGCATTTAGAAATGGATATTTCCGCATACGAAACAAAGCAAGTTTTTTATACTTCCAAGGATGGCACTAAAGTACCGATGTTTCTTACACACCATAAGGAACTTGATTTGAATGGACAAAATCCTGTAATTTTATATGGGTATGGCGGTTTTAATATTAGTATGACCCCATCATTTAGTCCGGCTGTTCTACGTTGGTTAGAAAAAGGCGGTGTCTATGCAGTTGCGAACCTTCGTGGTGGAACAGAGTATGGTGAAGAATGGCATAAAGCAGGCATGCTGGAAAATAAACAAAATGTATTCGATGATTTTATCGCTGCAGGTGAATGGTTAATTAAAAGCGGCTATACAAGTAAAGAAAAGCTTTCTATTATGGGTGGATCTAATGGTGGATTATTAGTGGCAACTTGTATGGTACAAAGACCGGACTTATTTGGTGCTGTTATTTGTCGAGTACCAGTTATCGATATGCTTCGCTACCATAAGTTCACGATCGGAAGGTATTGGGTGCCTGAGTACGGAAATGCGGAAAACCCTGAACATTTCCCATTCCTTTACGCCTATTCACCACTCCATAATATAAAAGAAGGTCAAAAATATCCGCCTGTTCTAATTGCAACAGCGGAAAGCGATGACAGGGTAGTGCCTGCCCACGCGAAAAAATTTGCAGCAACACTACTTGAAAAGGCGGATAAAGAATCCACGATCCTTCTTCGCATCGAAGCTAAGGCGGGACATGGACTTGGGAAACCTACTTCAAAGGTAATAGACGAATGGGTCGAATTTTACGCATTTTTAGATAAAGAATTACAATAAGAAAGTTGCCTTGAGTATGAAAGAATGCTCGAGGCTTTTTTTGTGGATTTGTAAGTTCATAAAAATAACACTGTAGAAAACTATTCTGTAAAAAAATGTCTGCGTCTATCTCCAGCACCTATCGGCTAGCGGATTTTTTCGTCTCCTCCTTACGATAAGTCAACATCAGGTGAAATTGAGAGTACAAATTTCACTCGGTAAAATTAAACTTCAAATTTTACTCATCCGTACGCCGATGAGCAAGGTGCCCCGCGCATTTGTTTTTACCTAATAAAATATTCCCATTTGGAGAACCTTTACATAAAGAGCAATTGAAGATTATGGAAAGACATAAGGAGCTATATATGGGTACCATTTTACGCATTTATTTAAGGGATATGAAAAATATAATAACGAATTGGGTTGCATTGGTTATTATGTTAGCTCTCATTGTCTTACCTTCCCTTTATGCGTGGTTCAATATTAAAGCATCCTGGGATCCGTATGGAAATACAAAAGGAATTGCTGTTGCTGTAACCAATCTTGATAAAGGAACTGTTTTACGAAGTAAACCCATTAATGTTGGTGATGAAGTTGTCCAATCTCTCAAGAAAAATAAAAAATTAGGATGGACATTTGTGAGTGAAGATACCGCGATGGATGGGGTGAAACACGGGAAATATTATGCTAGCCTCACTATTCCAGAAGATTTTTCCGAGAAAATAACGTCTGTTTTAAATGCTAATCCAATGAAGCCTGTAATTGTATATACAGTAAATGAAAAAATAAATGCTGTAGCTCCAAAAATAACTTCTTCCGGTGCGAGTGGAGTTGTAGATCAAATTAGTAAAAACTTTGTGAAAACAGCTAGTGAATCTATTTTTTCTATTTTCCATGAAATTGGGGTTGAATTAGAAAGGGATTTACCTGCGATAGAAAAAGTAAAGGAGCTCATTTTTAAAATAGAAGCGGATATTCCGGAAATTAATAGGTTTGTAAATATAGCATTGGATGATGCAACGAAAGCACAAAATATCGTAAGGAATGCTCAAAAAAGCCTCCCAAAAGTCCAAGAAATAACCGAAAACGGTATCGAGCTTACCAACAATTTTTCGGATTTTATGACAAAAAGCAGCGATATTTTAAACAAATTAGAACCTGCCATAAAAGAAAATTTGCTTTTAACTAGTGAAATAGCTGATACTTCTCAAGGTGTTGTTTCCTATATTCAGGATAATACAGTGTCAAAAGCTGAGATTGAAAAGGCTATCTCCAATTTACAAACAGGTGTGGACATTACAGATCATATAAATAAAACACTAGAACAATTGGATGACATCAGCGGCAGACAGGAAATGGGTCCAATAAGGCAGCAAATTATTTCCGTAATGAATCAATTTCAACAAGAAATAAATCTTTTAAATGAAGTGTCAAATGATGTAGATACCGGCCAACAAATCCCACAAGCTGTCATTCAAAAAATAAATGATTTATCGAGTACCGCCTCTATCATTTTGAATCGTTTAGTAACAAATTATGATTCTGTTATCGTCCCGAAAGTCCATCATTCAATAGACGTTGGAATGAAAAGTGTAAGGGATGCAGGACAAATACTAAGCCAAGTGAATAATGATCTTCCAACTATAAAGAAGCTTTTAAAGGATGCTTCAAAAGGGGCTTCTATAGGAATAAACGCAGTGAAAACGATAAAGAGGGAACTTCCTGCAGCAGAAACGCAAATTAAAAAGATTTCAAAGCGTATACGCGATTTTGAAAAAAGAGAGAATATTCACGATATCATTAATCTATTAAAGCATGATGTTCAAAAGGAAAGTAATTTTTTTAAGGAACCAGTGCTATTAAAAGAAAGACAATTATTTCATATTCCTAATTACGGGTCGGCAATGTCTCCATTTTTTACAACATTATCATTATGGGTTGGGGCTATGCTTTTGATTTCCCTTTTAGCTGTTGATGTTGAGGGGCAGCAATTAAAAAGCTATGAAATTTTCTTGGGACGGTTTCTGACGTTTTTAACCTTGGGCTTATTACAGTCATTGCTGGTAACGATTGGAGACATTTATTTTCTGCGTGCATTTGTATTTCAGAAGCAATGGTTTATCCTTTTTGGACTATGGAACAGTGCAGTTTTTATCATCATTGTTTATACTTTAGTTTCTGTATTCGGAAATATTGGGAAATCAATTGGAATTGTGTTATTGGTTTTACAAATTTCGGGGTCAGGAGGGACATTTCCAATTCAAGTGTCTCCTGTCTTTTTTCAAAAATTAAATCCTTATTTGCCTTTTACCTACTCGATTAGCCTAATGAGAGAAGCAGTAGGAGGAATCTTATGGGATATAGCCCAAAAAGACGTATTGATTTTGTGTATTTTTGTAGTGTTATCCTTCCTTATTGGAGTTTTTCTAAAAAAACCTATCAATCGTATTAGTCGAACATTTGCTAAAAAAGCAAAAGAAAGCAAGTTGATTCACTGAAAATTATTTTACAAAAATTTATTTTGTATAAAAGTAATAATATACCATGTTAAAAATTTCAAACACAAATAATAACAAGGGTTTGCAAGGTGCATTTTTCACTAGTTCTGTAATTAAAAAGATTGCCAATATTACTATTTCTAGTTGAATTATTGACGTATTAATTGTGAATAAATTATGCTAATTCTATATTAAAATAATTTTTAAGTATTGAGGAGTGCGGAAATATGGATGCAACAATGAAAAATCATAATGATTCCAACAACTCGCGCAAAAAACACCCACCTGGTCTTTATTTGTTATTTTTAACAGAAATGTGGGAGCGCTTTAGTTATTACGGAATGCGAGCAATACTTGTCCTTTATTTGACGAAATCGCTAGTTAGTGGCGGTTTAGGAATGAATGAAAGTTTTGCTTTGGCACTCTATGGATTCTTTACAGGAGCCGTGTATTTAACACCTTTAATTGGGGGATGGTTATCAGATCGTTTCTTAGGACAGCGTTTAGCAATAACGCTTGGTGGTATTACAATGGCAATCGGGAACCTTGTCTTATTTGGATTTCATAGCGAGGTTGGTGTTTATGCTGGTTTAATAATTCTGATTATTGGGAACGGATTTTTCAAACCAAATATCTCGACAATTGTTGGTGAATTATATGAGAAAGATGACCCACGCCGTGATCCGGCATTCACTATCTTCTACATGGGAATTAATGTCGGTGCATTCTTCTCGCCATTAATCATTGGTGCAATCACAGATAAGATTTTTGCAGTTCATAATAATGGTGTAATTGCCTATGGGTATAAGTATGGATTCCTGGCATCTGCGATTGGGATGGTTATCGGACAACTTCTCTTTAATCTTTTAGGGAATCGTTACCTTGGCGATATTGGTAAGAAGCCTGTAGGAAAGCCTAAGGAAGTTGCTACTGGAGAAAAAGTTAAAGCTCCACTAACGAAAAAAGAAAAACAAAGAACAACTGTTGTTATTATTCTTACTGTATTTGTTATTTTCTTCTGGGCAGGCTTTGAACAAGCTGGTGGTGCTTTAACCGTTTACACAGACAAATTTGTAAATCGTGATGCTTTTGGATTCGTTATACCAACTTCTTGGTTTCAATCTGTAAATCCATTATTTATAGTTGCCTTAGCACCAATTGTTTCTGCATTTTGGATTAAGTTAGCTAATTCCAAACGCGGTGATATGGCGGTTCCAACCAAAATGGGACTTGGAATGATACTACTTGGTGTTGGCTACCTAGTTTTATTGTTGGCGATTATGAGAACAGGTAGTAATGAACATGATATTACTTTAAAAGCTAATTTATTGTTCATTGTTGTTACTTATCTTTTCCATACAGTTGGGGAGTTGTTCCTTTCACCTGTTGGGCTATCCACTGTTAGTAAAATTGCTCCTTTAAAATACGCATCATTATTAATGGGTGTATGGTTAGCAAGCTCAGGTATTGCCAATATCTTAGCTGGACAATTAGGAAGCTTCACTGAATCATTAGGTTATTTTCAAGTGTTTGGTTTAATCGGACTTGTTACCATTGTATTTGGTATAATCCTATTAGGATTTTCAAAAAAACTTGTGAAAATGATGGACTAAGCCGGAGAATTTCTCCGGTTTTTTTTTGGTGTGCCGGGCATGTCCGTCAACTAGGTGATGAAAGTTCACTGTGGACGTTGGGATATGCGAACCACTAGCCA
>NZ_JBYSWK010000032.1:0-48947 GCF_058781025.1 Heyndrickxia sp. FW510-T9
AGATAATTTGTCATATGTTATTTCAAAAACATTACTAAGGGGGGACCAAAATGGGCATAAAAGAAAAAAGTAATCCAAAGGTGAAAAAGCCCAAAAAACCAAAAAAATTAAAGGTTCAAAAAGAAGTGAATAAAAAACAAAGAAAAATCTCCTTTTCGTATGTACAATCCATTAGAGGGAAAATCACTATTTCATTTGGAGTTCTAACCATTCTTTTGATTCTTTTATCCATTACATCCTATTTCAATATGAAGCAACTAGAAGAAGAAATTGATCACGTTGTTTCACATGATTTTGTTATCCATGAAAAAATACAAAGTATTCTACAATCCGCTTATACCATTGAATCTGCAGAAAGAGGATATGCAATTACAGGTGATGAGAGCTTTTTAGATCCATATTATTCTAGTAAAAAAAATATAGACCAAAATATGAAGCAATTAAAAACATTAGTTAAAGCGGATAAGTCACAACTCAAAAAAGTTGTGGCCATCGAAGAATCCTACTATTATTGGAGTGGATCTATTGACAACGTTATTCAAACGCGTCAATTTCAAACTGAAAAGGAAGCTAGAGATTTAATTAAAGATGCTCATGGAAAAGATTACATGGGGAAAATGGAATCAAATATTTCCGCATTTGATAAAACACAATCCAATACAACTCAAAATCGGATAAATAGTCTACATAATAAAGCTAAAATAATGGAAGCGGCAACATTCTTATTATCTTTAGTAGCAATTATACTTACCATTGTACTTTCCTTAGCTTTGTCCAGAAGCATAAAATCTAATGTTAGAAAAATTAGTGGTTCTATCCTTGAAATAGCAAATGCCGGGGGAGACCTCACAAAACGAATACAAGTCAATTCTAATGATGAGCTTGCTGGTCTTGCCAAAGATACTAATGTGCTTATTGATGGTATAGCGAAGCTTGTTAAGGAAGTATCAAAAATGGCGGAAAATGTATCAGTTAGCAGTGAAGAACTATTAGCTTCAGCTGAGGAAACAGCTAAAACGATAATGTCTATTGCCGAAACTTCAAGTGAAATAGCATCTGGCAGTGAAAAAACAACAACGCAAATGGATGCCTCATTAAACAAAATGAATTCTTTAAATGAAGTCGTTGAGGTCTTAAGCAGTCTTGCCGATCGTGTAAAAGTTGCAGCATTAAATATGCAATCTTCTGCTGAATCTGGAGAAACATCTGTTAAGGAAGCATCGATTAAGATAATGAGTATCGAAGAAACAATGGCCAATACAAGTTCTACCGTTGAATCTTTAGGGAAAAAATCAGATGAAATTACAAAAATCATTAATACTATTACTGGAATAGCAGGGCAAACAAATCTCCTGGCATTGAATGCAGCTATCGAGGCTGCAAGAGCAGGTGAACATGGTCGCGGATTTGCAGTAGTTGCTGATGAGGTAAGAAAATTAGCTGAACAATCTCAAAATGCTGCAAAAGAAGTCTCTATTATCGTCCACTCTATTCAGAATGAAGTTAATACAGTAATTGAGCAAAATAAAGAAGGCGTACAAGCAGTTATTTCTGGAGTAGAAATTTCTAATGAGACAACACAGTCATTACAAAAAATACTTAAACACACAAATGAAACGACAAAAGTAATCTCAGAAATGGTTTCACAAATTGATCAAACATTGATTTTAAGTCGTGATGTTGCAAATTCCTTCGCTGCAGTAAGCGAAATAGCAGAAATTACCGCTTCCCACACAGAAACTACAGCCGCAGCATCAGAAGAAGGCTCAGCGGCTATGGAAGAAGTAACCGCATCTGCATCTGAATTATCTAAGCAAGCGGAAAACTTAAGAGATTTAATTTCTAACTTTAAAATAAAATAGTCCCCTTATACGGGGACTATTTTTTATAAGGTATTAATTGATCCAACAAGCCCCAATAATAATCAGTAGAATAAACAATACAACAATTAATGGGAACCAATTTGCACATCCGCCGCCATAACCAACTCCACAGCCGCCATAATTATATGTTGGATAGCAACAGCCGCCACCGCCATAACCTCCATAGTACATACCAAACAACTCCTCAAATGAAATTTTTATTTTTCATTTTAGGATATGTCATAAACCTATTTAATGAATGTGTATTCGCCCATATTATTATTGATTTTGTATGACTTCTAAAACTGATAAAATAATTTCAAGTATTTTGCATATCCTTCTTTTTCTAATTCACTTATCGGAATAAACTTTAATGAGGCGGAATTTATACAATATCTTAATTTTGTCTCTCCTGGACCATCGTCAAAAACATGGCCTAAATGTGAATTCGCAGTTTTACTTCTTACCTCTGTTCGAATCATCCCATAACTTTGATCGACTTTCTCGATTATTTCGTTTTCTTCTATTGGCTTTGTAAAACTTGGCCATCCACATCCTGCATCAAATTTATCAAGAGAACTAAAAAGCGGTTTGCCTGAAACAATGTCTACATATATTCCTTCTTCAAATTGATTCCAGTATTCATTTTGAAAAGGAGGTTCCGTTGCATTATTTTGCGTTACCTCGTATTGGATTCTGTTTAGCTTCTTTTTTATATCATTGTGACCCCAGTGTTTTTTAATAAAACCCGCTCTACCTGATCCCTCATAATAAGCATTATAATGTGCCAGGTTTTTTTGATAATAGTGTTGATGATACTCTTCTGCAGGATAAAAAGTGTCAGCGGGCACAATTTCCACCACAATCGGAGCTTTGAATCTACCGCTACTCTGCAACGCACTTTTCGATTCCTCTGCTAACTGTTTTTGCTTATCATTATGATAAAAAATTGCTGGCCTGTAGGAGGAACCTCTATCATAAAATTGTCCTCCAGCATCTGTTGGGTCAATTAGTTGCCAAAAAACACTCAATAGGTTTTCATATGGAAATACAGTTGGATCAAATGTGATTTGAACGGCTTCCGTATGCCCTGTCATCCCTGAACAAACCTCTTCATACGTCGGATTTGGCACCTTTCCACCCGTATAACCGGAAATGACGCTCACAATACCTTCTTGTTCATCAAATGGTTTTACCATACACCAAAAACACCCACCAGCAAACGTGGCCAATTCATTCGCCATCTCTCTTACCTCCTATTCAAGGTTATCTTATTACCTACATATTATTATAAATCACTATGATCCCTTTCACTAGAAATTACTTTTCTCTGCAAGCAAGGCACCAACCTATAGGCGCAAGAATATAGTGTAAGCAAATCTTGAATGGAGCGAAAAGAATCATGAAAAATAAATCCGATTATTTTCAAAGAGCTACCAAATATAATTTGCTTGCTGAATATTATAAATATACGGACCCTGCTCGTCAAATCGAATATTATCAAAAACATTTAAAATATATGAATAAAGTATTATGGCAAAATCGAACAATGCAACAGACAAATCCCGTACATGTTCGGTTTTTGAATGCCACAAAAGACATTGCAAATATTGATATATTTACAAATGGTAGGCTATTAATTAAAGATTTACCATTTAAAAATATTACTCCTTACTATGTATTAGATAAAGGCAAACATCATCTTGATATTTATCCAGCAGGAACACAAGTATCAACCATTATTAACAAAAATATCGATTTAGAATCTAATCAAACATACACATTGGCAACCGTTTCCACCAATGATAAATTACAGTTATTAACTTTTGAAGACTTTCCAAATGAAACGTCAAAAGATACAAAGGTAAAATTTATTCATTTAACATCCGATTATCCTTCTGTGAATGTCTCTATCAAATATAAAGAAACCCTTTTCGATAACATTAGCTATAAAAAATCATCGGAATATAAATTGATTGAACCGATGACGACAAAAATAGAAGTAATGGATTGTGAAACAAAAAAAATAATTGATACAATGGAAAATGTATTATTTACCCCATCAAAGATAGTTACCATTTTCTTTATAGATTCAAAAATAGTATTAGCTTAAAAAACAGGTGCCCTTTCATTAAAAGGCACCTGCTCATCTTGATATAAAGTTATTGATTTTCGAGAGGAAAAAGTAATGTAAAGGAAATATCGTTATCGTCTAAATTAAATGTATCGATACGTGCTTTCATATCGCCTTGCCTGATCTTCATTTTTTGCAAACCTACATAAACCATTTTCTTATCAGGCTGAATGCTCACCCAATTAGGTAGCTTGTATGAATTCTTAATAAGATTCAAAACAAAAGAAGCAGGTAGATTTAAACTTCCCAGTGAAATTGATTTTTGCTTTAATATTAAGTCACCATTTTCCAATACCTCAGGAATGAATGTCATTTTCAATTCAACATTCTCAGAAAATACAGGTATAGAACCATCCAATTCCACATCATTTCGTAAATAAACATTATATTTTATTGGACCGTTTAAACCTTCTTTTTCAATATAATGGTTGATCAATTTATTTAGGTCATCTTTATTAGTATTAACATGAAACTGTACATATTTATCTTTATTTAAGTTAGTTTTTGGTATTGTACCTGAACTACCAGGGGTAAAAATAAAATATCCTATTATCATGACAATGACCAAAACGATGAATAGCAAAGCAAAAAATGCTTTTTTCCAGCGATTTTTAACATGGATCATTTTTTATACCTCCCATGTTATTGTCTTAATTGTTTAAGCTCATTTTTACTTAAGTATTCCCCAATACGTTTTGCCATTAATTGATACCCTGTATCATTAGGATGGAAATCATCAGAATAAAATAAATTTACATTCTGATTTTCAAAAATATCACTGATCGGAATAAATTGTGTATTTTTAAATTGCATCAAGGTTTGCGCACTTGCATTATTCCAATCATTCACTATCTCATCTAGTTCCTTAATGTCGGAAAACCACTTTTCAAATGGATTATAAATACCAATTAACACGATTCCTACATCGGGTTTATATTCACGAATGGTCTGTATAATCTCATTCAATCTTTTTTGATACCCATTAATAGCTGTTTCAAATTTGTCTACTTGCAAATTGGTGAAATTCTCCCTAAAAACTTTCATGACATCATTACCGCCTATTGTTACAGTAACAATATCAGCTTTTTTTATTTCAGTCATTACTTTTGGCTGTTTAAGTCTCGCTAACAGTTGATCCGTTCGATCTCCCTTAATTCCGAAATTTTCAAAAGTAAAAGAACCAATTCCTTTTTCTTTTTCCATTATTTCTTTCAGATAAGGTAAATATCCACCACGATTCGTACTGTCGCCAACTCCTTGTGTTAGGGAATCTCCGACTGCCACGATATGAAGATTCTTCGGTAAGAATCCTTCAGGTGGCATCTTTTTTGCTTCAATATTTGCTTGTTTGCTTGGTTGGCCATTTATCTGTATGGAACAACCTGATACTAGAATAATAATGGCTAAAAGTAAGGTGAATTTTCTAATCATTTTGATCACCTCGCTTTAAGAAATCTTATTAATTATAACATTACTACCCTTTTTTCAACATCATAATGCATTAAATTTTTCATGATCTATTATAAAAATATAATTATCATGATCCTTTAACAGAGCCTTTACATAGAAAAAAGATCTCCTATTTCAAGAGACCTTATCAAATATTATGCATTATTTTTTAATATCGATGACTGATAGATTAATTCAAAATCCGGCCACCTTAGGGCCTTTTTTAAGTAATCTCGAAATGAATAATTTGTCTTTACACTTGAGGAATTATGAATTTGTTTCACTAACTGTGCAAGCCTTTTATTTATTGTGTAGTAATGGGGACTTGCTTCATTTAATACCGGAATATCGGTAATTTTCACCTTCTGTCCATTATGTGTTTTGAACTCAAGGCTTTTAAATAGCAAAATATCAATCCTCTTTTTCACCCGTTTAAATACATTATACCTTATGTTTAATTACAAATCCTGTCTTTATTTGCAAATCAATATAAAAATTTTTAAATATTGAAGATTGCCTCTATGTGGATTATTTTCTTTCGAATACTTGAAATTCATATTCATATGGATTTTCTTCGTTTTTTACCCCTTTTTCTTTTGAAATGATTTTCCACTCTGTCCAATCTATAAGCGGAAAGTATGTATCTCCTTCAAATTCATGATGAATTTTTGTCACATATAGTCGATCGACTTCTTCCATAAATAATCCGAAGATCTCGGCTCCACCAGTAATAAATACCTCATCATCTTTCTCTCTAATCCATTTTAACAGCTCATTTTTTGTTTGAAATATTAGGCAATGTTCAGCTTGAAAATTCTCGTCTCTAGTTAATACAATATTTGTCCGTCCTGGAAGAGGTTTGCCAATCGATTCAAATGTCTTACGCCCCATTACTATCGGATGTCCCATTGTTGTTTTTTTAAAATACTTTAAATCCTCAGGTAAGCGCCAAGGTAATTGATTATTCTTTCCGATAATTCCCTTCTGATCTTCTGCCCATAAAAAAGATATCATACGCTAACAACTCCTTTAATATGTGGATGAGGCTGATAATCCTGTAACGAGAAATCTTCATAATGGAAATCAAAAATAGAAGATACATTTGGATTAATAACCATTTTCGGTAATGGTCTGGGTTCTCGCATTAATTGAAGCTCCACCTGTTCAATATGATTTTCATATATATGGGCATCACCTAATGTATGGATAAAATCACCAGGTTGCAAATCACATACTTGTGCTATCATCATTGTTAATAAGGCATAAGAAGCAATATTAAATGGGACACCTAAAAAGATATCTGCAGACCGTTGATAAAGCTGACAAGATAATTTTCCATCTGCTACATGAAATTGAAAGAAACAATGGCATGGGGGTAAGGCCATTTTATCGATTTCACCTACATTCCAAGCATTCACAATTAACCTTCGCGAATTAGGATTAGACTTAATTTGTTCGATTACTTCTGAAATTTGGTCTAATGTTTCCCCATTAGTCTTCTCCCAAGATCTCCATTGATGTCCATAAACCGGGCCAAGCTCTCCTGCTTCATCTGCCCATTCATTCCATATTTTTACACCATTTTCTTGAAGGTATTTAACATTCGTATCTCCATTAAGCATCCAAAGTAATTCATAAATGATCGATTTCAAGTGCAACTTTTTTGTTGTTAGAAGCGGAAAACCGTCCTGAAGATTATATCTCATTTGATAACCAAAAGTACTGATCGTTCCCGTGCCCGTACGATCACCCTTTTTTGTTCCATTTTCTAGAACATGTTTACATAAATCCAGATATTGCTTCATCATAACACCTCTTATTAACCTTAGTTAATCCTTCATTCTTTTATAATATACCATCAAATAATGATTGTGATAGGCCTATAGCAATAGTACACCTATAATGAAAATACATACTAGTAATTTGCGCATCAATAGCCATCCTAATGTTTTTCTAGTAGTTTAGTAGTTTCATTATAACATATTGCGAAAGTAGGGCATTTCAATTATATTGGTAAAATCACTAAAAAAGGTGCCAAAATTGGCACCTTTTTGAAAGAATATGTAAGTATAATTTTTTTATTATATTATGCATATAACTTGTGTTGTTTTTGTCTAGCGCAAGCAGCCATAAGCTAGCGGATGAGCTTGGCACCTCCACTTATCTTATTATACACTCATCCATTTTGGTGGGGTGTTTTTATCCCAATATATTTTTCCAAGTACATAATGCTTTTGGTATTTATCATATTGTACATGGTAATGAAAATTAAAATAATATCCATCCATTGGTGGGTGGTCTCGTCTTACGTGGAAGCGAATAATATCTTCATTTGTTTTTGTATCATATATGTGAAATATTTTCTCGCTTACCCCGCCACTAGGTGACTCTGAAATAGCTAGTGATTCAAGCTTTTCTTCGGGATATTCAGCAACAGTCATTTCTATTGCTCTTTGAATATTTGGCAAAATAATTTGTCTAAAATCATCTTCAATAACAGGAGATATTTTTGCACCAAATTTCTCAAAAGATTGTTTCTCTGCTTCCACCATCACCGAGTTAACAAAACTTTCCTTGTCAAGCTTTGATTGCTGTATAGATAAATAAGTTGGATTTTGAGATTGATCATGTTTTTGTTGTTCTGATTTATCAACATCGTGATTCCCATTCCAAAACGCATGTGTGGGAGTGACCATTCCAAAAGTAAATATGGATACCAGCACAACAATTGATTTTTTCATCCACTTTTTCACGGCTATCTCCCCTTTCTACAGCAAATAGACCCTACTATTCTTATAATCTATTTTCCAAAAAAAACTTAAAAAATCCTTAATTTAATCTGATATATCTCTTATTTTACAACGAAATAGCTATTTTTAATAGGGAAATATTGACTAAATTGTTGCATTTTTTCGAAATCCCATCTTTTTCGTGAAATTTATTGATGATGGGACTTCATAGTAGAGAAAAGTTTGTGAATAGACGTTACAAGTTTAAAACCCCATAGTGGAATTTTGCTGATTTCCTTGTAAAAACTTGAAATTGATATTCTTTAAAAGTAGAAGAACGAAAATGGTCCTTTAAAACAATTCTATCTTTTGCAACTCTTTTGGCTTCCTCAATCGTATTTGCGGTTATTCCTCCATATATAGCAAAATCCTTAAGTGCTTTTATCCCATCGGATGTGAGAACTGATTCTTCAAACATAGGATCAAAATAAATTACATCCACCATATTATCAGGACACTTTCTCAGAAAGTCATCATAGGTAGTTGAAATAACTTTGATTCTTCTCATTGCACTATTTATTTGTAATAGACATGAGTTCCAAGTCTGTAATCCATGATTAACAATATACGAAAGATATTGATTTCCTTCCAGAGAAACTACTTTACCACTTTCCCCTACTACAAAAGCAGATACAATACTATCAGAGGCAAGTCCCATCGTACAATCTAATATGCTCATTCCTTTTTTTAGATTAGTAGCATGGACAAAAGGGTCATGCTCACCTTTTAACAATCGCTTAATCCTAAAACTCGCAGAATTGGGATGAAAAAAGAAGGGAGCTTCAGCATTTCTTAAGTACATCTCTAATCTTTCTTTCCCAACGATGATACAATCATCATGATAATTAGCCTGTAGTGTCTGTATTGATAGCTTTTTTCTTTCTATAAAGGGAACATTTAATCCCATGGCCACTTCTTTACCATAATCGGTCATAGATGCATTCGTTCTTCCTGCAATAGATACAAACATTTTTATCACACCTAAAAATGGGGTGTCGTTTGACACCCAGCTAAAATAATGATCAACAATATTCTTGAAAAGCTTTAGTTATATTATCAACAATCTCTTCTATATCATGATCTTCTATATCATCACGAGGAATAAAATGTACAACTTCTTTCCCCTTTAAAATCGCCATTGATGGAGAAGACGGTTCATAGTTAACAAAGTACTCTCGCATTTTGGCAGTTGCTTCCTTGTCCTGTCCTGCAAAAACTGTTACAAAATGATCTGGTTTCTTAGAACTTTTTTCTAGCGCTTGAACCGCAGCTGGCCTTGCTAAGCCAGCAGCACAACCACATATAGAATTTACGACCACAAGTGTTGTACCATCTACTGAATTCATATATTTTTCTACATCCTCAGCGGTTAATAGCTCCGCAAATTTCGCTTGAACAAGTTCCTCTCGCATTGGTTTTACAATTTGCTTCATATATTCTTCATATGCCATTGACATCTTCATTGCCTCCGAACGTTTCTTTTTATTTTGATTTCCTAGCTTCCGTCATCTGTTTCCAAACAGATCCTTGTGCGGCTTCCCCGCCTTCAATTCTTTCGATGGCCATCTTAACTTGAAGGCGAACTTCAAACTCAGGATCATTTTCTACATCTCTTAAAGCTGGTAGTGCCGTTTCATCTCCTTCCTCATATAGAAACATTGCTGCTCTCCAGCGGACAATTTTGCTGTTATCTTTCAAAGCTTTCATCATTGGTTGAATAGCTTCCTTAAATCCAAGGTCTGATAAGGCATCACCAGCAGTTCTTCTAACTGTTACTACTTTATCTTCCAGACCTTCAAATAAATAAGGTAAAACACTTTTATCTTTAATCATCCCAAAATAAACAACTGCTAATCTTCTGATAGAAGATTTCTCATCATGTAGAGCTTTTTCTAGAACAGGTAAATCATTCGTTGTAGGATTCTCCATTTGTTCTAAAAGCTGATATCTTTTACGCCAATCAGGATCCTCTAACATATCAATGGTCACTTTAAACATTTTCTTTAAATCATTTTCCAATTCCAATTTTGGATTCAGTGCATTTGCTACAATTTTATTTAATCGATCATCCGGATATGCTGCGATTATTTCTTCGACAACCTCTTTCCCTACATTTTCTAGGTCGCCATAACGAACACCTTGTTCTTTCCATTTCCGTAAGAGCACATAATTATCTCCAGGCAACTGCGCTTTTTCCATTGCCTGAAGATAATTTACTGGTAGACCAAAGCGTTTCTCCTGTTCTCCATCTACCAGTTTGACCTGAAGAGGTATGGCTTTAAACATTTGGATAAAAACATGAACTTCCCCGAAATGCTCCATTATTTTCTGCTCTTGATGTTTTTGAGTAGTTTCATCTTCACCAAACGCTAATCTTATTTTTGGTAATATATCTTGCCAATCTATTTTTCCATTTCGTTCTACTGCAAGGAAGTCCGCAACATGATATACACCTTTAACACCTTCTATTTCAAGGATAGATTGTATGATTAATGGTGCTTCTTTTGCTTGCTCTGATTTATAATTTGTACTTTTCCCTGCAGGTAATTCCTCATTTAAGATTATTTTCATCGTATTAGGACTCGGAGTAGGTTCAATCGTAACAATTTTCATAACTCTCACCTCTTATACCAATTGGACTAGTTTCTATACAAGTTCGGACAAATAGGTCCATCTTTCAATAAGCTGTTCTAGCGTTTCATCTTGGACTGCTATTTCGTCCATAATCTTTTGCGCCTTTTCAAAATCACTACCGATATTATTTAATTCTAACTGAAGGGATTCCAATTTTTGTTCTGCTGTTGATATTTTCCCCTCTATTTCTTCCCATTCTCTTTTCTCCATATAGCTCATTCTTTTCGGTTTGTTGACGTTTCTCTCTACTACAGGAGAGGGATCCTTCACTTCTTTCTTAGCTTCCACCTGTTTCCATTCTAAATATTCACTGTAGGTGCCATAGTATCGATCGATGTTTCCATCGCCTTCAAAAATTAAAAGTTGCTCGGCTGTTTTGTCTAAATAGTAACGATCATGTGAAACGGAAATAACAACTCCAGGAAACTCTTCTAAATAATCCTCCAGGACAGTAAGTGTTTGTGTATCTAAATCATTTGTCGGCTCATCAAGTAACAATACATTTGGTTTTTCCATCAATAGTCTCAATAAATATAACCGTCTTTTCTCTCCACCAGATAATTTCCGAATTAGTGTACCATGTGTATATAAGGGGAAAAGAAATCTTTCCAACATTTGCGCTGCAGAAATCGTTTCTCCGTCTTTTGTCGTTACAGCATTTCCATATTCACGAATATACTCAATCATTCGTTTCCGGTCATCCATATCCTCATTTTCTTGTCTATAATAAGCTATTTTTACCGTTTGACCTTGAATAATTTTACCACTTGTAAGAGGAATCACTCCGGCGAGTAGATTCATAAATGTGGATTTACCGCTTCCGTTTTTCCCAATTACACCAATTCTATCCCCTGGTTTAATTAGCCAGTTGAAATCTTTTAATATGACCCGATCATCATATATTTTACATGCTTCCTCAAACTCAAATACTTGCTTCCCTAAACGGCTGCCCTGGATTGCAAAGTCCACATTTTCATTTCCCGCGAGTTTTCCAAGTGAAGATTCAAGTTGTTCAAAACGTTGGATTCTTGCTTTTTGCTTCGTAGACCTAGCCTTTGCACCACGCCTCATCCAAGCAAGCTCTTGCTGGTAAAGATTCTTTCTTTTGCTTTCACTTGCAAGACCTTCTTCTTCTCTAAGTGCTTTTGCTTCAAGGAAATCTTGGTAATTTCCTTTGTAGGAATAAAGATGACCATGATCCAGTTCAAAAATTCGATTGACAACAGTATCCAGAAAATAGCGATCATGGGTTACAAGTAATATAGCTCCGGAATATTTATTTAAATAATCTTCTAACCAGTTTACTGAATCATAGTCTAAATGATTGGTTGGTTCGTCTAAAATTAATAAATCAGGTGTTTCGATTAGTACTTGCGCTAAGGCGACCCGTTTCTTTTGTCCTCCAGAAAGATTACCAATTTTTTTTGAGTAATCATCAATTCCTAATTTTGATAAAATCGTTTTAGCATTAGCATTTGCATCCCATGCATTTAAAGCATCCATTTCTTTGTGCAATGAAAATAGTATATCTTGTAAATTAGTGTTTGCAGGATCGTTTTCCAATTGCATCAATAATGTTTCATATCTTTTAAACAATTGTAAAATGGCTGCCTCCCCTTGAAAAACCTGCTCCAATACGGTTAATTCCGAATTTAACTCCGGATTTTGTGATAAATAACCAATTGAATACTGATTTGGATGCGTGATTTCTCCAGAATCAGGTTCATCTAATTTTGCCAATATTTTCAGCAAACTAGATTTTCCAGTCCCATTCACACCGATTATTCCTACTCTATCCTTTTCATTAATATGAAAGGATAGATGGTTAAACAGTTGTTTTTCTCCGTAAGTTTTTGATAGTTCTTCAACTGTTATTGATTTCATAATCACCGTTCCATTCTTGATAAAATTGCTTTAGAAAATTCTCTAAATATTGATGTCTTTCCAAAGCAATTAGTTTTCCTGTATTCGTAAGCATTTTATCCTTCAATAATAATAATTTTTCATAAAAGTGATGAATTGTCGAGGATTTTCCCTTTCGATATTCTTCGATTGTCATATTTTCTCTGGCAAGTAAGCTTGGATCAAACATAAGCTGTCCTTTATTTCCTCCATAAGCAAAAGCTCGTGCAATTCCAATTGCTCCGATGGCATCCAGACGATCTGCGTCTCGAACAGCCATTTGTTCAAATGTATGTACTGAAGACTCATTTCCGCCTTTAAAGGAGATAGTATCAATTATTTCAAATATTGCTGCCTGTTGATCGGGGGGAAGTGATAAAGAGTATAAGAAACTACTCAATTTATATTTTCCTTTTTCTATAGAAGAATTTAATTTTTCATCTGGAATATCGTGTAGCAATGACGCCATCTCGATAACAAATAGATCCCCATTCCCTTCACATTTTGCGATATACAAAGCAAGATTTCGAACTCGGTCAACATGAAACCAATCATGGCCGGTCGAATCCTCTCCCATTTCATTTTGAACAAACGCTTCTGTTTTCTTAATAATTTGATCCACCTTATTCCCTCGCCTTCTAAAAACCATTTTAACATGATTATATAAAAGCTTTAAATTATAAAGGCCGTATTTACCGTAAATACGACCTCTTTTTATCATAAATAATTTTTAAGCTTAGGAAATACCTTTAATGCATTGTGAAAAAATACTTCTTCATAATGTTTTTCTGGTATAAGCAACTTAATAAAATCTATATAGGGCTTAATTGGAGCTAACGGCCAATCCGTTCCGAAAAGGAGTCTCTCATAATGATCACAAAATTCTAAGGCATGCTTCAAATGATCGAAAAATCTGCCGTTAAGTTTTGTTTTAAAATCCTGTTCGGTTCCTACTAACAGGCCAGATAAATCTGCATACATATTCGAATTCTTATAAACAACCTCCGCACCTGTCAATACCCATGGATCTCCAAAATGGGCCATCATAAATCTCACTTTACGATGTTTTACCGCCACTTCATCAAGAGTTAATGGGTGCGAATATTTCAAAAGTCCTCTTTCTGAATACGTATCACCAGAATGGAACACAACTGGCACATCATATTTTTCTGCCAAAGCATATACAGGATCATATACTTTATCAAAAGCATAAAAGGGATAGTATCCTAAATAGATTTTGATTCCAACTACATTTGGTTTCTGAAGCTCCAATTCTAAGTTAATAAGTGAATTTTCATTTAATGTATGTGGGTTAACACCTGTACAGTACATAATATTCGATGGTATGCTTTCTTCTAAATCTAAGCCCATTGGAGTTTTAGCACTAGGGTCTGGAAATCCAGGTACGTCTGTTTCTGTTAACCCCATGCCGATACCTAAAACTACTCCTGCATCCTTATATTCTTTTAGTATTCCATCATTAGAATAATTCACAAATGAAAGATTCTGTGCTGTATAATGAAACTCTTTTATATTGGATAAATGCATATGTGCATCAATTATTTTCACAACAATTGCTCCTAAAATTTAATATCTTAAAACAAACCGATTACCTTACCTTTTTCATCTACATTCATATTGTAGGCGGCTGGCTTTTTCGGCAGTCCTGGCATGGTCATAATATCACCTGTGATAGCTACAATAAAACCAGCACCAAGCTTTGGTTTTAATTCTCTAACATGAACAATAAAATCCCGTGGTCGCCCCAATTTACTAGGATCATCCGATAATGAATACTGAGTTTTAGCCATACAAACAGGAAGCTTATCCCATCCAAAGTTTTTAAAATCCTTTAATTGTTTCAAGGCTTGCGCAGAAAAATCTACGTCCTTTCCCCCATAAACTTTCGTTATAATGGAGCGAATTTTCTCCTCCAATGGCAGATTTAATTCATATAGTGGCTGAAATACCGCACTATTATTTTCCATTACTTCCATTACTTTTCGTGCAAGCTCAATACCACCTTGTCCACCTTTTTCCCAAACTTCTGTCAGTGCCACAGGAATTGCATTCTCCTCACACCAATTTTGCAAAAGCGAGATTTCGGAATTGGAATCATTGGTAAAACGATTAATAGCAACAACGAAAGGTAAACCGAACTGTTTAATCGTTTCGACATGCTTTTTAAGGTTTTCGAGCCCTGCTTCCAGTGCTTTAACATTTTCATTTGATAGATCAGATTTCGCAACCCCTCCATGCATTTTTAATGCTCGAATCGTTGCAACAATAACGACTGCAGAAGGAATTAAACCTGCCGATCTTGCCTTTATATCTAAAAACTTTTCCGCTCCTAAATCTGCACCAAATCCTGATTCCGTTACAACATAGTCCGCTAATTTTAATGCGGTTTTCGTAGCCATTACACTGTTGCATCCATGTGCAATATTAGCAAAAGGTCCCCCATGTACAAGTGCAGGGGTATGTTCAATCGTTTGCACCAAATTTGGTTTTATAGCGTCTTTTAGCAATAATGCAAGTGCACCTTCTACTCCTAAATCACCAACCGTTACAGGTTGCTTGTCATAATTGTAAGCAACGACCATTTTCGATAATCGGTGTTTTAAGTCTTGAAGATCATTTGCTAAACAAAGAACAGCCATAATTTCTGAGGCTACTGTAATATCAAAGCCATCCTCCCTTGGTACACCTTGACCTGGCCCACCTAGTCCAATAACGATTTGTCTCAATGCACGATCATTTAAGTCTAAACATCTTTTCCATACGATTCTTCTAGGATCGATCTGCAGCTGGTTACCTTGATGGATATGATTATCCATTAAAGCAGCAAGAGCATTATTAGCTGTTGTAATGGCATGGATATCGCCGGTAAAGTGGAGATTAATATCTTCCATTGGCAATACTTGCGAATATCCTCCACCTGTAGCGCCTCCTTTCATCCCCATAGTAGGTCCTAAAGAAGGTTCACGAAGCGCAATCATTACCTTTTTCCCTATTGATTGAAGAGCATCACTTAACCCAACAGTAACCGTTGATTTTCCCTCTCCTGCAGGTGTGGGATTAATCGAGGTTACAAGTATTAGCTTACCGTTGTCATTTGCTTGCAAATCATGTATTTTTTCATAAGAAATCTTAGCTTTATATTTACCGTAGAAATCAAGGTCATCTTCTGCTAAGCCAAGTTTTTTAGCAATTTCTTTAATAGGAATTAGTGTAGATTCTTGGGCAATTTCAATATCTGTTTTCATTGTCTTATTTGAACTCATCTTCTATTCCTCCACCATTTATCTGATATAAATAAAACCGTATTTTTAACTCTTTGAATCAGTTGAAAAATAAACTTCCTCATAAGGTTGCACAACAACAAAACCATTTCCTGTGAATTTCATTTGTATAGATTCCCCACTTCCCCGTCCAAGAAAGGTCTTAAAAGATACATCTGTCACAAAGTCGGGCTTTAAATCTCCGGACCAAGCAACCGTCGCATTTGGATCAGTGTACACGGGATTATCAGATGTAACCATTAATGTCAATGGCTCGTAATGGGAGGTTATGGCTACCCGCCCAGTTCCCTCCAGCCTCACATTAAATATACCGCCTGCGAGCATTCCGGCAATTCTTCTCATTAGCTTTATATCCCATTCGATTGTTTGTTCAAATGCTAATAAATTATTCCCGTTAACAGTAAGAGCATCATTTTTTAAATGAAGAATGGAGACTTTTTTTCCTTGATCAGCAATATACAATTTCCCACTCCCGATTGCTTTCATTAATGAGGTGCCTTCACCTGTTAAAGCCTTTTTGAACAGTCTTCCAAGTCCATGTTCTAGCATTCTTTCTCTTACAAATTTAATTTTTCCGCGATAAGAAACCATAGAACCCGCTTTTGCCCATACTTGTCCATTTAAATTAATTTCAAGCAGTCTTGATGTTTCTAATTCGAAAAGACCTTGATTTTTATCTTCTTGCTTGGTTTTTTGAATGAAATCATGAATGGTATATCGTGAATCCTCCACCTGCGAATCCTCCTTTTTCACAGATTCAACCTACTATAAAAATAATATTAAATATTTATGTTTGATTTTCCTCTAATTTAACCAAAATATTATTATCCTTTCATTTTTCTCACATTTTTTTACATTATCTTAAGGATGTGAAAAGAAAGGAATATTAAATACGCAAGGGAGTAAGTTACGTGGAGCATATTACAAAGGTTCAAAAAAACTATAAAGGCAAAATAATAAGCTTTCAAACATCAGAAGGAAGAATTATTTCTTATCAGAAAGCAGTTATGGAAACAGAGGATGGGATTATCGAAGGAATAAATATTGAATCGAATCAGGATGGGAATGTCTTTTTATATAATAATGATGAAAATGATAAGTATTTTTCGAATTACCCTCCTATATACTAGTGAAGACTGTTTTCGTATACAAAGAAAGCAACAAACTTTGAGAAAAGACCCTTAAGAAATGTAAAAAGAACCGTTAAATGGCGGTTCTTTTTACATTTCTTCTTCATTTTTTTGCTGTAAAATATTTAAAGATTCAACACGTTCAGGATCTTCCTCAAAAAATTGTACTAAATCACCTATTCTATCGATAGAATTCCAGCTTAAATGATGTTCAATACCTTCGACATCATGATAAATATTTTCCTCTTTAACACCGATTAATTTAAGAAATTTTTCTAATAGATCATGGCGATCCACTAAACGTTTTCCAATTTTTTTGCCTTTCGATGTCAATATTAAGCCTCGGTATTTTTCATACACTAAATAATCATCTTTATCTAGCTTTTGTACCATTTTTGTTACAGAGGAGGGATGAACAGAAAGAGCTTCCGCAATGTCTGATACACGTGCATAACCTTTACTATCAATTAATAAATAAATTTGTTCTATATAATCTTCCATACTTGGTGTTGGCATCCCTAAACCCCCATTATGTAAGGCTCTTTTCACTATTAACAAATGAAAAAAACTTCAATCATATAAATTCTACTATAGTTATGCTAATTAAACAAGAATACATCTAGTTATCCAACTATAAAGGTAAATCTATATCATTTCCCTGTATTCTGAAAAAATAAAAAATTAACCTTAACATTATTGACTCACTAATTTGGTTGGTGTATATTTATTTTAACATTAAACATTTTTTTAATTCTAATTAATCTAAATATTTTACGTTTAATGTTACATTTTTTCTTGGCACTTTGTGCTTTAAAGATTTAGGAGGATTAAGAAAAATGCAAAACGGTAAAGTAAAATGGTTTAACAATGAAAAAGGCTTTGGTTTTATAGAAGTTGAGGGCGGAGATGATGTTTTCGTACACTTCACAGCTATTCAAGGTGAAGGCTTTAAAACGTTAGAAGAAGGCCAAGAAGTATCTTTCGAAATCGTTGAAGGAAATCGTGGACCTCAAGCTGCTAACGTTACAAAATTATCTTAATTATAAATTGAACAAGGCTGACATATTATTTGTCAGCCTTTTATTGTTCATTTTTCATTCTACTTAGTTTATCTATTAAGTTCTCCATATTAAAGTCAAGTAAGTTTACTGCCAAATCTTTTTAACTTCTCCCCAACTGTACATTTTTCAATACAGAACCGGTGCGCAAATGTTTTGCTATGCTCTTTTTGTAAAGTAGCTTTAATAAAACAACCCTCACAGTAATATTCTAATAGCGAATCTACTTCTTTTAATAGCTTTTTTCTCTCCATTAAAATCGTCCTTTTGGTTTTAGCTTATTTTTATATGACTAGAAATACTTTTTCCATCAAGTGCCTGTGAGGCAAGCTGATCAGCCTCTTTATTATCTTTACGAGAAATAGGGATAAATATAGGTTTAACTCCTAAAGCACCCATTTTTTGCTCTATTCGATCAAGCCAATCATTTAAAACCTTCTCAAAACATGGCCACTCTCCCGATAATTGCTTTAAAACTCCTTGGGAATCTCCTTTAATGGTACAAGGTATGTGGTGAGCTCCAATTTCTTCTAATAGAGAAATGGCATTGTATAGGGCAATATATTCAGCTTCATTATTAGTCTGAATGCTATCAATTTTTTCGTTTTGACGATATCGATACTTTTCAGAACCAATTTTGTAATAAAGAACGATTCCGATCCCTGCAGTACCTGTCTGAAGATCAAAACCACCATCAAAAAATATCGTACAATCACTTGGCTCTTTTTTTATTTGTTCCTTCAATTTAAGATATTCCTTTTTTGTCCATTCTGATCCCATTTCATCCATAATCATTAAATCTTTAACTCTTCCTGTATTATAAATATCATCTATAGCATTATCTAATGCTTCTTGTGAAATCCAATCAGATTCAAATGGAATCTCCGCGGTCTTTTGACCTTGGTACAACCACTTTATTTTCACTTTCAAAATTTAACACTCCTAACAATGACTATGGTTATATTAACTTATTTAATCATTCATTATAACAGTTGTAATTCAGTTTGTATCATTAATATTTTTAACTTTTCCACTTGATTTAATCCAGTTCAAAATCCTATAAGTAAGACTTATTAAAATATAACAAGTTTATAAAATTTGTGATATTCTAACCAGGGGAGAGTAATATATTATTTAGTAAATAGCTTCCATCCATAGAAAACAAAATAGCTGCTGTAAATGGCAAGAAGAGCAATGTATGAATATTAAAGAGGGATCACAACATGAATAAAAGACTTTTATCAGAAGCTGGATTATTACTTGTTGCATTTATTTGGGGTACAACTTTTGTTGTAGTGCAAAATGCTATCGAATTTTTACCACCGTTAACGTTCAATGCAATCCGGTTTTTCCTAGCAGGCATGATTATTTTAATCATTTATTTAATTCAAGAAAAAGGAAAAATAAATCTTAAAGGAAAACATATTTTACCTGGTTTTTTACTAGGCATATGTTTATTTATCGGCTATTCTTTCCAAACAATTGGTCTTTTGTATACGACACCTTCAAAAGCAGGTTTTATTACTGGCCTAAGTGTGGTTATGGTCCCGCTTTTATCCTTTATTTTATATAAAAACCGACCAGCGCCAAAAGCGATTATCGGCTCCATAGGTGCCGCAATTGGATTATATTTATTAGCTGCTAAAAATAGCACTGACATTTCTATTGGAGATGTATTTGTCCTTATTTGTACTTTTGGGTTTGCCTTTCATATCATCCTAACCGATCGTGTCACAAATAAAGTTCCAATATTGTTATTAACAACCATTCAAATTTTTACGGTTTCGCTATTATGCGCAGTGAGTGCCATATTATTTGAAAATTGGCGACTTGCGTTTCAATCCAGTCATATTTTTTCCGAAACAACTATTTTTGCAATGGTCATAACAGCTTTACTAGGTACCGCTTTTGCTTTCTTCATGCAAACTACTGCACAAAGGTTTACTACCCCGACAAGGGTGGGGATTATTTTAACGATGGAACCTGTTTTTGCGGCAATTACTTCATTCATAATGATCGATGAGAGATTATCTTTATATGGCACTATTGGATGTATCTTCATCTTTTTTGGAATGTTGATTAGTGAACTGCCCATTGAAAAATCTCTCTCCATATCGTTCTTAAATAAAGATCGGAAACTTTAGAAATGAAAAAAAAGAGGTTAAACCTCTTTTTTATTTTGAAATTAAACCAATTTTTTTGGCATAATGAAAAGCTTGAGCTCTTGTTTCAATATCATTTTCTTTTAAAGATTCTAACAATGAAATATAAAAGCTACCAACAAATGATTTCTGAGTTTGTAACGTAATTTCAATTGCTGCCTTAATGGTGGAATCGGTGGCAGCAGTGTATTGTTTTCCAAAATAAATAAAACCGATAACATCTTCCTCAAATTTAAAGCCTTTTTCTCGAAGGTTCATAAGAAAATCATCAAGGGGCAATTCTTTCGTTTTCAAAATACTCGACCTCACTAACTTGTCTACAAACAAGCATTGCTTTTAGAAATACATTCCTACATTTCATATATTTAATTTTACAATACTTTTAAAGTCATGACCATATACCAGTTTCTGAAGTGGCTATTTTCGTCCTAATTACTGCTTTTTTTTTCGTTTAAAACCCAAATAAAATTTAATTTCGGTGCATCTTTTCTATAATGCAATTACCTTCCCATGCAGAATAAACCAATTTATTTGTTTAAGATTACAAAAATAACACCGGATAAAAAAATAGCCTTTGAATATACTTAATTTTTCCATAACGAATAATTAAACAACGTAAATGGGAATTCTAGTATAATGGAGGTGATTAGATTGGCGAAAAAAAGTAATAATCGCGGAAAATTAGCTCCTAGTGCAAACCCGCAAGGATGGGGCCAAGATACCGAGTTTGCAGTTGATGACCCGAAATCAAAACTTGAAAATGCAGCAAAAAAAAGTAATACAAAATGAGAAAAAAGAGGAGCAATCGCATTTTGTCGATTGCTCTTAAAATTATGCTTGTTTTGCTAAATTTGACCACTTACTCTGAATTAAATGTCTACGGATACTCCGTAACTCTAACTCATCAATAAAGGATAAAAAATCTGTTGAAATATCTTTTAATATAGAATCATCTATTGAAAAAGTTAAAGGCACATCACATTTTATTTCTGCAAGTAAACGTGACATATGAAGCATTTCTAAATCCTCTTCTATTTTTTTTCGCTGTGAAGGCGTTAATTCGTGAAGATTTTCTAAAAGATCTTTAATCGTCCCAAATTGCTGAATTAATTTCAACGCTGTTTTCTCACCTATCCCTTTCACACCAGGATATCCGTCACTTGTATCACCCATTAAGGCTTTTACATCAATAAATTGACTAGGTGTGATTCCATATTCTTCATAGAATAGATCCATTGAATAGGTTTTATAATTCCCAAATCCTTTTTGAATGATGTTTACATCAATCTGATGATCGACAAGCTGAAGTAAATCTTTGTCTCCAGTAAGGATGGATACTTTCAAATCATATTGCATAGATTTTGCAATGGTTCCAATACAATCATCTGCTTCAAACCCGATGACACCAATATTTGGAACATCAAAGGCTTTAACCACTTCTTTGACTAAATCAAATTGTGGTATTAATTCAACAGGAGCTGCCTCCCTGTTCGCTTTATATCCATCAAATGTTTCATTACGAAACGTTTTGCTGCCCATATCCCAACATACAACAACATGGGTTGGATCTATTTCCTCTAAAGCGGTAAGCAAATGTCTCATAAAACCTTGCACTGCATTCGTCGGCATTCCTTTAGAATTATACATAAATTGTCCAGTAACACTAGTAGCAAAGAAGGCACGGAATAACAATGCCATTCCGTCTACTAGCAATAAATGTGATGAGTTTTTCAGATTGATCACCTCTATATATCTTTCATTCGCCTATCCATTATAGCATGAATTACTGTTGGAAATTACTTTTCACCCAATTCGACAGGATTTTCCTGATAAGAAACCCAATCTGAGTAACTTCCAACATATAATTTCACCTTTTCAAATCCCGCCTCTTTCAATGCAAGGATATTAGGGGTAGCAGTTACTCCTGATCCACAATAAACGATCATTTGCTTTTGTGGATCGATGTGAGCGAATCGCTGTTTTTGTTTGTCAGCTTGTTTCCAACTGCCCCCTTCCAGTCCTTCTTCCCACACAATATTAATAGCACCAGGGATATGTCCAGGTTTTTTATCAATTGGTTCCTCCAAACCTAAATATCGGTTCTTGGCACGGGAATCGATTAATATCGCAGACTGATTTTGGATATTCTGCTTGACATCTTCATACGTAGCTATCATATTCTCTTGTATATTCATTTCGAATGATCTTTTAGCAAAAGTAGGAGTTATTTGATTGGTTTCACGGTCCGCCTCTACCCATTTCGAAAAACCACCATCTAATATATAGACGTTTTGATGACCCAAATAGGTTAACATCCACCAAAATCGCCCAGCAAATGAACCTTCACCATTATCATACGCAATAACTGCAGTGGAAGTATCAATACCTGCTGTCTCTATTTTTTCTTTCCATTCATGCATATCTGGAAGTGGGTGTCTTCCTCCGTGTTCCTTCGGGATGCTTGACAAATCAGCCTCTAGGTGAAAATAAACTGCTCCCGGTATATGGCTTTTTTCGTAAGCTAGCATACCCGCTTCTGGTTTTCCTAAAGTGAAGCGACAATCGATAATCCTAACATTAGAATCATTCAAATGTTTTACTAACCATTCTTGACTCTTAACAAATTTCACTTTACCCACACCCTTTTTCATTTTCTTTTTCTAAAAGCTTTAAAACATGTTCTTTAGGGGTCCAACAATTAAATTGGTAATTAGGCTTTGTGTCATAACCTAGTCTTTTACATTTGTAACTCATTTTTCCGTCTATTCTCTCAGCGATAAAATGAATACAGGTTGCACAAGCATGAAATCTGCTACCTTTCAACTCCTCCCCTCCTCATCATTCATTTGCAATTTGGTCACGAATGCTAGTCCATTCGCCGATATCTACCTTTTCATCTAAAACTGTCATTAGCGCCTTAAATTGTTCTTTGTTATCCTCATCAATATGTTGAATCATTTTTACATATTCACTATCAACAAATTGATAATAATAATTTTCCAGTAATGATTGCTGATGTTCCAAATACTTTTCAGCAAATGGCTCTAGTAGCTCTTGAAGTTCGTCCTCCATTAACTTCTTTTCATTTTTTTCAAAAAATGATTTGGCATTTTTAAAATACTTAAATGTTTTTTCTAATTCGCTACGATCAATTTCTATGAAAGCAGACATGAAATCTGGAGTTGAAATAGTTCCGATTTCATAGTCAGATATTGAAATCGTCGATTGCATTTTATTAATATTATCCTGAAACTGTTCTAGCCTTTTTCGGAATAGCTCCCTGACAAAGTTTTCGATTCTTAAAGATGTAGCTCTCATTTCTTGAGAAAAGTCATATCCTAAGCTTTCTAATAATTCATCAAGCGCCTTTTTTAACGCTGTCTTATTATTATTTTGTAATGATGCTGGATTAAAGGACTCTTTAAAAAAGTCACTGAATCGATAAAATGTACGTTGTTTAACATAAAACAACAATTCCTGTAGCTCCTGTTTTAGTTTGGAAATAAAGATTGCCGGTGTTGATTGCTTTAAAAGCTCCTCTATTTTTTCTTCATTATTCATTAATTGTCGTTTCCGGTTTTCTTTCTCTTCCTTACCTTGTAAAGCTGTTTCCAATAATTGATCAATCATATTAAGCGTTCTTTGAATATCAACATGTGCTGATTGAATGCTCATTCTCATTAAATCCTTTGATAAAAAAGTTGAAAAGGATTCTTTAAATTCGACTATTCCAGAAGTACCAGCTTCATTTTGAAGGGCTAAAAGACTTGAGACTCCAAATAGCTTCGGAAAACGAATTCCATACTGAACTAATTGTTCTTTCACGTACCCGATTACATCAGCTAATTCTTCCTTAGAATCGGCCAGGTCGATTGCATTTACAATGAAGAACATTTTATCCAGCTCAAATGCGTCTTTAACACGTCCCA
This sequence comes from Heyndrickxia sp. FW510-T9, assembly GCF_058781025.1. Lineage (NCBI taxonomy): Bacteria > Bacillati > Bacillota > Bacilli > Caryophanales > Bacillaceae > Heyndrickxia > Heyndrickxia sp. FW510-T9. The sequence continues at coordinate 24,352 of NZ_JBYSWK010000032.1, forward strand.
ACTGGATTAAAAATTCTCTGTCTGCTTTCGAAAATGCATGATTATAGTAAGTAACAAAGAGAACTGCATCGGAATTCTTTATATATTCAAATGCAACACCAGTATGTCTTGCGTTAATAGAATCAGCTCCAGGTGTATCTACCAGTGTAATTCCTTGTCTTGTCAACTCACAGTCATAATAAAGGTCGATTGATTCTACAAAGCATGATTGTGATTCATTTGCTACAAATCCTCTAAAGTCTTGTATTCCGACAAGTATATTTTCACCGAGTCTATCTTTGTACACTTCATAGCCCTTTAAGAAGGCAAGTAAAAAGGAAAGATGAATTTTCTCACGAGCTTCTTTTGTTTCCTTTATTTGCAAAATAATCTTTCCAGCTTCGTCCAAGTTTTCACATGCTGCATTAAATTCTTTTAAGGATTTTTGAATGTCGTCCAATATCTGTTTTTTACTTTTTAAATGGACAACAGCTGTTCCATGAGTGTATTCCTTAATAGGAGGACAAATTCGGTTTATGGCTGCAGTTGTCGGATTTGGAGAAACAGGTAATACCTTCTCACCAATAAGTGCGTTTGCAAAGGATGATTTCCCAGCACTAAATGCCCCGAATAAGGCAATGGTAAATTGTTTATTTTCTATTCGTGATTTTTTAGCCAGTAAATGTTCCGTTAACCGTGCAAAACCAGTTTTATTCTTTAGGAGAGTAGCAGTTTGCTGTAGCTTATTGATTGTTAAATCGACAGAATATAATTCCTCTTCTTTTTGCTCCGAAATGGTTTGACCATCAACTGCTTCCTCTGTTTTTTGCAATTCTGTTGAATGCTGATTTTCATTTGAATAAATTCGAAATCTTGATTGTTCCGCTTGCCAAGTTTTTTGGAGTTCCTGATAGATATTTTCAAAATCATTTACCGATTGAAATACTCTTGCTTCTTTTTCGTTTCGGATTGTCGCTAATTCTTGAATCTTTCTTATCGAATTAGCTATATTTTGTACGGAATTTAGTTCAGTTTCTATAATGTTCCGTTCACTTTGTATATTTGCATCCAATTGCTCTTTTACTTGCCTTTTAAATGTTTCTAGTTCCTGTTTGGCTAATTTTTCAAATGTATCCGCCACTTCATCACAATAGTGAAGAACGTATTCCCCTGATAGTCTTGCCCCTGATCTTACTAGACTTTTCAATAGTTCTGTTCCAAATTCAATAGAGAGATTTTGAGCTAGTAACTGTAAATCATCATTTGTAAGATTGGCTTTTTTTAATGTTGTTCCTGCAAATTCCTTCATATGCCATATAAGCTGAGACTCTACTTGAATTTTTAGTTGATTGAAAAACTCCTCTAATCTTCTTGAACGCTCTTCTTCCGTTTTCTTTTTACTAAACAGTAGCCCCATCTTAAAATCCTGCTGCGCACCTTCTAAATAACGCTCTGCTAACTCCCTTATTTGAAAAGGCATTAAATATGCACTCTTTAAAATCTTTGACCTTTCCTCATCAAATGTTTTATCCCAAATATCGAGCTTCCCTTGCAAATTATTTAGTTTGGATAATAGCTCTTGCTCATGAACTAAAACAGATTCTTTTTCATTGAATGACATATTATTTAAAGGTTCATTATATTTTTGTGCTTGTTCTTCTTCCTGTTCCCTTAGCCATGCAAAATGCTCCTGGATTAAAATATTAAATGATGATTGAATGGAAGCTGAAAATCGGTTTTCCCTTTGTTTTAACACTTCACTGACTAATGACTTCACTTTCGTAAACTCATTCCTATCGTTATTTTGCCCTTTTAATGTCGTATAAAAAATGCCTTTTGGATATACATCCCATGCGGAAAATGATTCTTGAACCGATTGTTTGAATTCAGAAAAGGATAATTCTTCTTCTTTATGCTTATCTATTTGATTGATAATTAAATACAGCTCTACACCGTGCTTCAAAAGTTCTTTTGTATAAAGAAAATTCAACTCTGACTGGACGTGGTTATAATCCATCACATAAAAGACAATATCGGCTAAATGGATTGCTGATTCAGTAGAAATACGATGGGCATCATCCGTTGAATCCACCCCTGGTGTATCCATGATGATGACGTTCTCTGGCAGATCTGAACACTTCTTCCCAATTTCAATTTCAGTTACATTCCCATTCTTACAAAATTCTTTTACTTGGTGAAAATTGTAAGGAGCCTCGAATAAATAAGGTGCTTCATCTTTATAAAATACCTTTGCAAAATCAGTAGGTGTTTTATGGATTTTCACTAAGTTTGCACTTGTTGGAATTGGACTGGATGGTAAAAGATTTTCCCCAAGCAAAGTATTGATCATCGTTGATTTTCCAGCTGAAAAATGGCCACAAAATGCAATAATGAAATCTTTGTTCTTTATTTTTTTCAGTAGTTTTTCCGATTTTTCTGTTCTTTGTATATCTCCATTTTGTTTAAAGCGCTCGAATAAGCTTACTAATTGTTGTGTGGCTTCTGTTGTATTGCTAATTTCTATTGTTTTCATCATGATGGTACAAACTCCCTAAATATTTATTGTTCTTTGTTTTTATTGTAACGGATTTTGCAAGTGATTCCCAGAACAAATGCGTATGCGCCTTGCCAATCCGCTAGCCGATTGGCGCTATTGAAATTGTAGTGCAAATTTCACCTGGAGCTGGACGTAGACTATTTATTAAAAAGGTTTTCCACAGAAGAGTTATATTTATTCCTAAGCAAACAAAAAAAACGTTCATCTTAATTAGATAAACGTAGGGTAATTCAATTTATCATTTATGCTGTTATTTTCCGCCTTTCAAGCGAAACAAAAATGAACGTTTCTCTTTTTGAATTTCATCGTAATCTGTATGCAATCTCAGGACCCTCTCCTCAGTTGTTATTCTAATAGCTAAGATACATTGATTAAATATGAAAAAAGCAAGTAATGTATAATACGCTTGAAACATTAACGGGATAATGATTAATTCTAATGTTACGATGAAATAATTGGGATGTTTCATGAATCGATAGGGACCTTTATTAATTATATTTGCATTTGGCAAAACAAGAATTTTCGTATTCCAAAACTTCCCTAAAGAAGTAATAACCCAAATTCTACCTATTTGTGTTAACATAAATAATACAAGAAATATCCACCAATTAGATATCATGGTTCTTTGAAGTCCATAAACTTCTGTTAATAACGAAAGAAAAAAACAAGTATGTATCAACACCATTAATTTATAATGTTTTTTTCCTACTTCCACTCCACCTTGCCCTTTTATCCAATTTTCATTTTTTCTTGCAATGAATAATTCCACAACACGCTGACATATAACAATCGCCAAAAAAATCGTAAAAAACAAGTCTAATCCCACCTTAAAAGCAATTGTTCCAAGCTAAACCCTGGTCCAAGGGCCATTGCAAGCCCCCATTCTCCAGGTTGGATATCTTTTTCTAATATTCTTTTTAAAACATAGAAAATCGTCACTGAAGACATATTTCCGAAATGACGGAGGACGTATCTGGAGTCGAGTGTTAGTTCTTCAGATATGCTTAATGCCTGTACATACGCATCTATCACCTTCTTTCCTCCCGGGTGTGCAATAAAATGTTTAATGTCTTCAATTTCTACCTCGTGATTGGCCAAAAAAGATTGTACATTTGGAGGTAACCATTTTCTCACAATCATTGGGATATCCTTCGAAAAGATCACATGGAGTCCATCATTTTGAATGTCCCATCCCATGATGTTTAATGAATCTCTTAATAACATTGATTTTGTTCCTACAATTGTCGGAAGAGAATAATCATGTGAGGATGGTACTTCTACTTCATCCCCTATCAATAAAGTACAAGCACAACCATCAGCAAACAATGATGTACCAATTAAGTTACTTTTTGAAAGATCATCTTTTTGGAAAGTTAGACTGCAAAGTTCAATGGCTAAAACCAATACTTTTGCTTTAGGAAATGCAAGGCAATATTCATATGCCCTTGAAAGCCCCGAAGCACCGCCAACACATCCTAATCCCCATATCGGGATTCTTTTAACATCTAATCTAAAGGGGAGTTTATTCATAATTCTAGCTTCTATACTGGGGGTAGAAAGACCTGAAGTACAAACAGTATAAATAGCATCCACTTCGTCTACTTCAATACCACTGCTATTTAAACAATTCTTAATCGCTTTTATACTCAGATTTTCAGCCATTTCAATGAAGATGTCATTTTTTTCAGCAAATGAATGATCTTCCCCATACCAATCAAGTTTTTTCACAAAATATCGTGACTCGATTTCCGCATTTTGAAAAACGCTAAGTAACCGATCTAGATCACGAAATGCATGTGAAAATAATTTTTTTGCAAAAGTCATCGTTTGCGTTTGGGGGATGTTGAAATCAGGAATCCCAAGTCCAATAGAATAGATTTTCGGCATGAATGTACTCTCCTTATCACTATATAAGGATATGTTTTCCAAATAAAAGAAAAATATGATATGAAAATTAATAAAAATAACTCCCCAGTGAGGAGCTACTTCGTTTTGAAGGAGTTATTGTGCATCTAAATGATATATGAATATATACCTAGTAAAATAGTCCCGTTATTCTTTCTGCTAACTTATTTTCCAAAAAAATATTCTCTACATAAAAAAAAATATGTTAGTATGATTTTAGACAAAATTCGGGGGGTTTCGGCAATTGACGATTAGTAAATATATAACAGATGTATTAAATGGAACCATAGAATCTATTAAATCTGTCTTGCCAATCCAAGTAGAAATCCAACAACCACAACTTTTTAATTCACCATTTGAACAGCATACAATTGGAGTATTAATAGGGGTTACTGGGGACATAAAGGGAAGAATTGTAATAGACGGAGAAGAGGAAGTATTCTCAAGAATTGGTGAAGGAATGTTTGGGATGCCTTTAGTCGGTGATATGCTGGAAAGTTTTGCTGGCGAACTAGGTAATATGATTGCAGGAAATATGTCGACACAAATATCCAATAGCGGATTATTAATTGATATTACCCCACCTACAGTTATAGTTGGCCATTCAAAGATATTTGGATTTTCAAAAGCAATAAGACTCCCGATTCAAATAGAGCAAATTGGAGAATTAAATATCATTTTAATGCTTGAAATATTATAGCGCCCCTAATTGGGACGCTTTATTTATTTTTTAAAACCCTTGAATGGTCATTCCTCCATCAACAAAAATGGTTTGTCCCGTAATATATTTGCTTGCTTCAGATGCCAGGAAAACTGCCGGACCCACTAACTCTTCCAGTTCACCAACTCTTTTCATTGGTGTAACGGACAGAATATCACGAACATACTCTTCATCCTGCAACAGTTTTTCTGTTAAAGGCGTTTTAAAATACCAAGGTCCAATCGCATTTACATTAATGTTGTATTTGCCCCATTCAAGTGCCAATACCTTTGTCATTTGAATTAATGCGGCTTTTGTAGCAGCATACACTACCCCTGTTCTTAACGCAACATGACCGCCGACAGACGAAATAGTAATAATTTTTCCATCTTTGTTTCCCATCATATGCCTGCCGATTTCTTGTGAAAACATAAACGCTGATTTTAAGTTAGTGTCCATTATTTGCTGCCATTCTTCATCTGTGACATCTAATGCTGTGGACCTAATATTCATTCCGGCGTTGTTAACAAGGATATCTATTTTTCTTGTTTGACTGATGATCCGGTCGACTGCCGATTTTACCTCGTCCCTTTTTGTAACATCTGTTTTAACAATGTACGATTTTCTTCCAAGCTTATTAATTTCATCCGCAGTTTGCTGCAAATCTGTTTCAGTACGAGAGATCAACGCAACGTTTGCGCCAGCTTCGGCCATACCAATTGCAATAGCACGTCCTATTCCTCTTCCAGCACCAGTAACTACCGCTGTCTTGCCATCAAGTCGAAAGGATGGTAAATACATCTTCCAGCACTCCCTTTTCTAATTCATCATTAAAAGTGTTAAAGAAGAGACCATATTGGTCTCTTCTTTTCTAATGAGTTTCGACAGGTAAATTATAAACCTTTGTATATTTATCCGTTAAATAATTTATTAAATATTTTGCATTTAAGCCTTCGCCTGTAACATCTTGTAATATTTCTAGTGGTTTCTTTAATTTCCCATACTGATGGATGTTCTTCGTTAGCCATTCTCGAATTGGAACTAAATTTCCTTCTGACAATAGTTCATTAAAATTTGGAAGATCTTTTTCCATGCTATTTTTTAATTGAGCCGCATACATATAACCAAGTGCGTAGGATGGAAAATACCCAAAATCTCCTCCAGACCAATGTACATCTTGGAGCACCCCTTCTTTATCATTAGCAGGCCGTATTCCTAAATACTCTTCATATTTATCATTCCAAATTTGCGGTAAGTCCTTCACTTCGATTTCATCATTAAACAAACCTTTTTCAATTTCATATCGGATGATAACATGAAGTGGATATGTTAACATATCGGCTTCTATTCGAATAAAGGAAGGCTTTGACTCATTAATTGCCAGGTAAAATTCATCTAAAGAAACTTGATCGTATTCTCCACTTGCATATCTTTTCAGTAAATCAAAATTATGCTTCCAGAAAGAATAATCTCGGCCAACGATGTTTTCGTAGAAAAGAGATTGGGATTCGTGAATTCCCATAGAAGTTCCACTACATAATAGAGTGCCGATTAAGTCTTTGGATATATTCTGATCATAAAGTGCATGGCCACCTTCGTGTATAGTACCGAATACAGCTGTTCTCCAGTCATTTTCATCATATCTTGTAGTGACACGGACATCTCCAGGGTTTAGGCCAGTAGCAAAAGGATGGACCGTCTCATCTAATCTACCTGACTCAAAATCATAGCCCATTTGCTCTAATATTTTTAAGCTAAATTCTTTTTGCTGCTGTTTTGGAAATGTTTCAAATAAAAAGGAGGTACTAGGTTTATTTGGCGATTCGGCTATCTTTTGAACTAGTGAAACAATCGCCTCTCTCACCTCTCCAAATACTTTGTCTAAAACCTCCACTGTTATTCCAGGCTCATACATATCTAGTAGAGTATTGTATTTATTTCCTTCATACCCCCAATATTCAACGAATTTCTTTTTATATTCAACAATCTTTTCTAAATATGGTTGGAACATTGCAAAATCGGCTTTTGCTCTCGCTTCCTCCCACACACTTTCTGCTTTTGATTGAAGTACAACAAATTCTTGATATTCCTTTGCCGGTATCTTTTTATTACGTTCATAATGTTTCTTACATTCTTCTAATGTTTTTATGGTGATTTCAGATAAGTTTTGCGATTCACCAGATAAACTTGCAATATAGGCAGCCATATCTTCTGATGTTGACAATTTAAATAATTCTGATGAAAGCATCCCGATTACCTCTGAACGTTGCTCAACACCATTTTTGGGCGCACCTGTTCGTAAATCCCAATAAATTAAGCCAAGTGCTTCGATGTATGCCTGCATTTTTTTCACATGATCTAAAAATTCTTGCTCTATATCTCTAATATTCTCAGCCACTGTATGTACCTCCATTTCTATTTTTCCGACATCTTTATTTTATCATATTGTTCTGAAAAGGGAGAACAATAAGTTTTAAAAACAAATGCGCGGTGCGCCTTGGTGATCGGAGTACGGAAGAGTGAAATTGGAAGTTTAATTTTCCTACTGAAATTGTCACTTCAAATTTTACCTGATGGCCATATCCACATGGAGAAGACGGAGAAATCCACTAGCCGATAGGCACAGAACCTATACATAGACAATTATTTCTAGAAAAGTTATCTACGATATTAAATTGTGTAGTCTAGCTAACAAAAAAACAACCTTCCCTATTTGTTAGAGAAGGTTGGGTTTACAGGTAAGATTTCCTGTAGATATTTGTAAATACTATCTAATTCTTTTTGCTTTATCCATAATTGAATGGTGCCTGAATCACTAGAGGTTCTGATTAGACGGCCAATTCCTTGTCTTAGTCGCAATAACATATATGGAAGGTCTACTTCATCAAATGCATCGTTACTGTTTTTGCGTTTCGCTTCAAACACAGGATCATGTGGTGGAAAAGGTAATTCATGAATAATAACATTGGACAATGATGGTCCTGGGATATCGAGTCCTTCCCATAAATGATAAGAGCATAAAACAGTTTCCTTGTTATCCTGAAATTGCTCTACAAGCTGACTTATTTCCCCATCCCCTTCAAATAATATGGGGTAATCGAAATTATGTTTATTTTGTATATATTGTTTGAAATCTTTCATTGCCTCTATTGTGTTAAAAAGAACTAACGTTTTTCCATTTACTATTTCGATAGACTGAATCATTTCATCCCATTTTAATGTAGAAGGATAATGCTCCTCCGTAAGGATCTTTATATTCATTTGTTGATCATAGTCAAACGGTGAAGCAACTTTTAGAGACAGATATTCACTGATACCAAGGCTTTTGCTAATATAGGAGAAATCCCCATTATTCGATAAAGTAGCAGAAGAGAAAATATAAGGAATTTTCTTAGAAAAGACTTCTTCCCGCAATATTTCTTCTACAAGTCTTGGCATAATTACAAGCGTATGGTTGTTATCGGACATTTCAAACCAAGTTATTCCCTTTTGATCTTCCATTAATAATTTCAGTGAATATAATATTTGTTCCAGATACTCTTCTACAATTCGTAAATCATACTCGTTTAATACGAATAATTCACTTTCATATACTAGCTGTTCAGTCAGTTGATTGATTAGTTGATATACTGTTTTTGCACAATCCAATAATTCCTTTGTTTTGTTTATTTCAAATCTTTCAGAACCCACTACTTTTAGTGCCATTTTCCTAATGAGGGCAAACATTTTTTCACTTTCATATAGGACGTTCTCCATCATATAAAGTGTTTCCTCACGAACATCATTGCCCATAATACGATTCAATAAAAGCTCGAGCGTTTCGGAAGTGAATTTATAAGTTAAGGCTTTTTGGCATGCATATTCGAGTAAATGTCCCTCATCAAAGATGACACAACTAACCTCTGGGAGAAGCGGTATTTGCCCTTCTCGTTTTCTGGAATCTTTCGTCCAAATATGTTCCATATAAAAATCATGTGAACAAACAATAATGTCTGCTGCATCACGATAATAATCACGATGAAGTGTCTGTCCGCATCGATGGCGCATATCACAAGAAAGACAATCCTGCAATGAGTCCCATGCAATGCTTCTCCACTCTTCCTCCGTTAATTTCGGATAGTCCTTTCGATCTCCGTACTTTTCAAACTTTTGCATGGATCCTTTGTTTTGAACAAAACGTGGTAATGTATTATAAACACCTTCGATTCCTTCTGAATCTTTTTTCAGGTTCGCATGATCTAATTTTCGGAGACATAAATATTGATCCCTGGATTTTGCCAATCTTACATCAATGTTTAAATCTAAGGCATCCTCCAGTTTGCGAATATCCCCTTCTTTTTTAACAAGCTGTTCAATTAATGATTCGTCCGCACATGCGATTAATGCCGGTTTACCCGTATACCGTGCATAGCAAAGAGCATATAATAGATAAACAAACGTTTTCCCTGTTCCTACACCGGCTTCTGCAAACATTACTTTCTTCTCTTTAAAAGCTTTTTCTAATTGAAATGCCATATATATTTGTTCATCACGTAATTCAAACCCTTTATCGGGGAGCATATCATAAAATACATCCCCAATCCAATCCCCTAAACGATCGTAAAATGAATCTGTCTTCGAAAGTAAAAACGGTAATTGTTGCTTCATCTTATCCTCCAACATTTGCATAGGTAGTCAAAATATTAATTACTGTTTTGGAGGTTTTGCTCCCCAAAATTGGTATAGATCTGTTCGAATAAATCCATTGAATAATTTCCGTTTTTTCGTGGCCTCTTTACCATAAACTTCTTCAAATTGTTCATATGAAGTTAATATATAGATAGACCAGGTATCCAATTTAGAAAATGTTTTTCCCATTGCCTCATACATTTTTTCTACTTCTTTTCGTTCACCTAAACGTTCACCATACGGAGGATTTCCGACAATTACACCAAATTCCTCATTAGAAGTAAAATCTGTGACCTGCATTTGTTTAAAAGTAATGAGGTCTCCAAGACCCGCCTCCATTGCATTTCCTTTTGCAATATTAATCATCCGGTGATCAATATCAGAACCGATAATATTTAAAGGCTGATCATAGTTAGCAAGGTCCTCTGCTTCTATTCTTGCTTGATCCCATATTGTTTGTTTCATCCATGGCCAACTTTCTGAGTTAAATTCACGATTAAAGCCTGGAGCAATATTTTGCCCGATTAATGCTGCTTCAATTGGAATTGTGCCAGATCCGCAAAAAGGATCACTAAATGTCTTATCTGGTCGCCAATTTGTCAATTGAATGAGTGCAGCAGCAAGCGTCTCTTTTAATGGAGCTTCCCCCTGATCCATACGATACCCGCGCTTATGTAGACCTGCTCCACTTGTATCAATGGTAATAGTAGCAACATCTTTCAAAAGCGCAACTTCAATTTTAAATAATGGGCCGGATTCCTCTAGCCAGGAAGTATGCTTATAGTGGGCTTTTATTTTTTCCACAATCGCCTTTTTTACAATAGCCTGGCAATCAGGCACACTATATAGTTTTGATTTAAGTGATTTCCCTTGAACAGGAAATTCCGCATTTAAAGGTAAATACTCACCCCAATTTAATGCTTTTGTTTTTTCAAAAAGTTCATCAAACGTATATGCCTTAAATTCTCCTACCCTTATTTTTATCCGGTCAGCAGTCCTTAACCAGAGATTGCATCGTGCAATAGCTGATTCATCACCTTGAAAAATAACCTTACCGTTTTCAACGGTTGGTTCATAGCCCAGCGCCTTTACTTCCTTTGCTACAATCGCTTCTAATCCCATTGCAGCAGTTGCAATAATAGTATATTTACTTGACATATTTTCACCTTACCTATGTTCTATTCTATTTCATATGTAAAATTTAAGCATAAAAATAACCCTCCTACAATAAGGAGAGCATATTACATTCTTATTTATACCATAAATAACGTTCTATAAGCCATGTTTTGTACCTTTGTACTGCAAACGATTGGTATCATCTTGTACTCCGGTGGCAATCATCTATCTCCAAGCAAAAACTGCTTGTCTCTTTCTTTGTTCATTTCCTCAGAAAGAGTGCCCCTACCATAATTTGAGTTTCTCGCTCGCGGGGTTTACCTCGTTCCACCCTTGAGATTTCTCACAAGGCTACGTCACTGTGGCACTTTAAAGGTAGTCATACCATATCCTTATGGACTTAGGTATTTTCCCTGCCGTCAGACTAATTAACAGTCTGCCCTAGCTTATGACTTCGCTAGGCACGAACACTACGGGCATCTCAGCACCGTGCGAGCATGGACTTTCCTCTACAACATAAAGTTGCAGCGATTACCCGAACGTTATTCATACAGCTTAACGCCGCTTTACTATTATAGTAAACTTTTTCTAACTTTTCAACTTGTAATTTTTCCTAATTAATCGTTGAGTTTACTTCCGAAAACATGTTTTTCTAAATTTGATAGTCTTTTTAAAATATCAAAATTAGTTGTCCCAGTTGTTGGTTGAGAAGGTTGTCTTCTATATGAATCATCAGCCTGCTTTTTTAACCTCATATTCTCATGCTGAAGATCTTCAATTGTTTGATGGAAGGTTTCATAGTCTTTAATAATTAAATCTAAAAATTTATCAACATCTTCCGGTTTATAACCACGAACAACCGTTTTAAAATCTTTTTCCAATATATCTTTTGCTGTTAATTTTATTTTATCTGATAACATATTAAACATCACCTCGTATTTTACGTGAAACTTTATTTTATTTTTTCAAATATCTATTTGTTTGTCAATTTATTATGTATTAAGATTCATTCCATTGTTCTTCTTCCATTATAATTTGCAAATCATTAAAATCAATGGTTCTAATTTCATAGGGATTTACATTTTTATACATTTTCGCTTCCTCCAAAATATATTTTGGAGAACCAATCGTTTGCTCATCATAGACTATGAGTAGTCCATCACTTTTATGAAGAAAAATTTTGTTTTTATTTATAAATTGGAGTGGATTTTGATATGGCTGCTTTGAGATAGATTCGACAAAGTCTGCTTGTGCTAATATCATTTCATACATTTCCTTATTATTGTCGTTCCAATTCTCTTCTTGATTAAGAAAAGGTGTTAATATGGCCAGCTTTAATTCTGGATATTCGCTCTGAATATCAAAAACCACCTCTGCTGCCCATAGTTCTACTCCTAATTGACCCGAAATGAGAACCCATTCTAATCCTTCTTCTAAAAATTGTATCATTTCTCTTTTTATTGCTGTTTTAATATACGGTATTGCTTGATGACTGGTGGAGAAAATACCTAACTCAAATGGTTTATATCCCGTTACACATAAAACTTTCACCATATTTCCCCCTTACCTATTATATATGTATGTAAAAACAAGGATGAAATGTATCCATCCTTGTTTTTATACGTTATCTAGGAATTCCAAACGGTCCAGGGACGAATCCTGGTCCAGGGACGAATCCCGGTCCTGGTCCTGGTCCCACATTTACATTTTGTACCTCATTAGCAAAAGAATCGCTGTGAGGATAGTAGTTTTGATGTTGAATAATTTGATGATTCACATGTGTCGTATGGGACGGATAAATATGCGGCTGAATGAATGTTTCACATGAGTGAGTGACACAGCATTTGGTTGGAGCAACACATGGAGGTAATACTTTAGGTCCACAATGGTACATGGTCATAACTCCTTTCATCATTAATCTTCTTGATACATTAACAAATTATGATAAAAGGATGGTACATGTACTAGTACAAACAACTATTTTATATCAAGGTAGGATATTCGTTTATATTTTACAGGAATGTATAAAAGCTGCCTTTTAAACTAGAGAAAAGAACTGCAGTTAAACCAACAATAACAAAGAAAATAACCAATAATGCCCGATACATAGGTAAATCCCAACCTTCGATATTATTCATTAAGTTTCTCTATATTTTACAATGAATTATTTTTCGACACAATCTATTAATAATGACAACATTATTATTTTTTTGTGGCAAAACTGTAGAAAAATGTCACTTTATCAAAAAGAAAGAGAAGCATTAGTCGAAATCTGCGCTTCCCCAGGAAATAGAATTTTCAAACAATAATTATTTCTTTATATAACAATAGATGGTTGGTTTAAATGTTTGTTCTAGCCTTTATGTGGTACGAATAATAGAGAAGTGAAGCAGGTTGATCAACAATTATAAAACTGAGCGATTTAGGTAGCTCATAATAGTTTTTTGTTTAATCGCGCTAATCTTTTATTTGCTTCTTCAATAAATGGATCAGCTGTTATTGGAGATGAAATTTCATGCAAATCGATAGCTTTATTTACATATTCTATAGCATATTGATAATGCTTAAATTGATGCTCCATTAATTTTGCTAATTCAATGTATGCTTGTTTTTGAATGACGCCATCTCCAGAAACAGATACTTCTGTCCATAACATCCTTGCTACTTCATATTCCTTACGTCTTTTTAATTTAAATGCAAGTTCATATTTTGCCTCGATATTATCTGCAGCAGCAATTTTTGAAAAGGTTTCGATTGCTATATTTTCTTCCCCAATATAATCAAACCATTTTCCAACAAGCAGTTTTTCCTCCATAGTTTGCATAGGGTCCACTTGCAATATTTGCAATGTAAGATGTGTATACAAAGTGATTAATGACAAAATATCGATTTCATTATGTTTTAAAATTTCGAGGACCCCTTCAGGATTCTTCCGATCAACATAATCAAAATATATCATTGGTGCCAAATATCCTGGAATATCACCTTTTCGTTCAATTTGAAGAATTTCTTTTTCAACATTTGCTAATTTGACTCTGTCCATTTTGGTTTTCCATAGTCTTCTAGATGCATGATATAAATCAAAATGACCGAAAGCAGGCAATTTAGGTAAATGTTCACGTATCAATGTATGCCTTGTTTTGACTTGTGGCCAATCAAATGCCTTTCCATTGTAAGTAACGAGAGTAGAATAGTTAATATTCTCTAAAAAACTAAAATATAAGGGAATCTCCATACCTGGTTCAGTCAAAAAGTGCTGCTTTAAAATAACCTCATTATCTGTGAGACTTGCATATCCTAAAATAAATATTGTATTGCCGGCACCTCCCCCTAACCCAGTTGTCTCCGTATCAAAGAAAAATAAATCAGAGGGATGGAAACCTTTTGCAGACAAGGGATGATTTCCATCATATTGATTCCATAGGTCCACTGCCTTCAAAAAGTCCCGAAATTGATATTTACCATGATAATAATCAAGCGGGTAGCGAACTTCCCGAATAAGACAGTAATCTTTCTCTTTAAAATAGGGAGTAGTGTTGGCAGACTCCCATATATGTAAGAAAGGAATAGCAGAATCTTGTATACTTTCCTCTTTTTCAGGTACTTGGGGGGATTGAGATATGTTTTTTTCTTCCCGCACTATATGCTGTTTCATTCGATTTAATTTATTTATTAATGACATAATTATTTTTCCCCGTTTACACTCATTGTCTTACTATAAACTTGAGCAAATCTGTTACAAGCTTTTTTGCATTTTTAGAAGTATGCTGGGTCCCTATACATGTAGGACACCCGGATTCACATGGACAATTCGTGATTAATTCATTTGCTTTTTGAATAATATCATGAACATTCTCATATACTTTTTCACTAAGTCCGATTCCACCTGGATAGCGATCATACAAAAATACAGTTGGTTTTTCATTATGAACTGCTTTTATTTGTGGTACAACATGGATATCATGAGGGTCACACATGACAAAAAGCGGAACGATAGATTTTAATACATTTGCAATTCCGATTAAACTTGCTTCTAAATCTTCTCTATGATTCTCTAATTGTAGTGATATCCATGCGGAATTTGTATGGAGCTCCATTTCCGGCAGATGAATAGGCCCAGAACCAATGTTTTCATGGGTATTAAATTTAATTTTTTTAAATATCGTAGCCATAGCTTGTACCGTTACATCCCCATAACCTATTTCGAACTTTCCTTCTTCTTTCGTATTATCTACTTCCAAAACACTCAATTTTACCGCTAAATTTGCATCCGTATAATAATCGACCTCTACTTCACGTACATACGCTTTTTTCTCATCCCAATCAAGCTCCTCCACCTGATATTGAATCCCTTGATGAAGGTAAATAGCTTCATCATGAAGTAAGGTTAAAGCACTGAATTGATCCATTTCTCCAATTACATGAACATTTGCCTTCTCACTAATATCTATAATCACAACATTTTCTTGTGAAGCCGATCTTAAGCTAATATTATGTGCAGGAAAAGAGTCATTCATCCAATACCATTTATTACGATTAAAATGTAATACTCGTTCCTCTACAAGAAATTCAAGAATATCACGAATGTCCACCTCTCCAAAACGTTCTCCTAGTTGAAATGGAAGTTCGTATGCAGCGCATTTAATATGATCAACAAGAATAACAAGGTTATCTGGATTGATCCTAGCAGTTTCTGGATTTTGATTAAAGAAATATTCCGGATGTCCAATAATAAATTGATCAATGGGAGAAGAACTCGCTACCATTATGATAAGAGCTTCTCCATGTCTTCTACCAGCTCGTCCGGCTTGCTGCCAAGCACTAGCAATAGTTCCTGGATACCCTGTCATTAAACAAACCTGAAGCCTTCCGATATCCACTCCGAGCTCCAATGCATTCGTACTTACGACACCATATATATCCCCATTTCTTAATCCTTTTTCAATTTCCCGTCTTTGTGTAGGTAAATAGCCACCACGATACCCTCGAATCGACTTTGACCCTAATTGATATTTAACTGCTTCCTGCAGATATGTTAGGATTACTTCTACACGAACACGACTTCTTGCAAAAACAATTGTTTGAATTTTATTCTTTAAAAGTTCTCTTGCTATATTTCTTACTTCTAAAGTTGCACTTCTGCGAATATTTAATGGCTTATTGACTATCGGTGGATTGTAAAAAACAAAATGTTTTTTACCTGAAGGTGCGCCATTATTATGAATTAACTCCATTTCATTACCAGTTAAGTTCCCGGCTAATTCGCGCGGATTTGCAATAGTGGCTGATGTACAAATAAACAGAGGATCGCTTCCATAGTACCTGCAAATTCTCTTTAGCCTTCGAATAACATTTGCAACATGGCTTCCAAACACACCTCTATAAATATGTAATTCATCTATAATGACATATTTAAGATTTTCAAAAAATGTTACCCATTTCGTATGATGCGGTAAAATGGCAGAGTGTAGCATATCTGGATTGGTTATTACAATATGGCCTGCTTGACGAACCTTTTGTCGTATATTAGAGGATGTATCTCCGTCATATGTATAACTATTAACGTTTATTCCTGCTTCTTCGATTATTTCGTTTATTTCACTCTTTTGATCTTGAGCAAGTGCTTTTGTCGGAAACATATATAGTGCTCGAGATTTATCATCTTCGATAATCGTTTGTAAAACTGGAAGATTATAGCATAGCGTTTTTCCTGAAGCAGTAGGTGTAACTGCCACAAAACTTTTCTTTTGAGTTGCTAATTCATATGCTGTAGCTTGATGGGTATAAAGTTCAGAAATTCCTCTTTCTTGTAAAGCAATACGTAATTTTGGATGTATGGATTCTGGAAAGGGTAAAGTCTTTGCTTCTTTTTCATCTATTGTATGCCAATGCACAATATGATCTTTAAATAGATTATCTTCTTTTAATAATTGTATGATTTCGTTCAAAGTCTTTTTTTTAAACATAACGTTCACCTCATTACTATTATTTTAGCGAATAAACGTTCGTTGAGAAAGTGTTTTTTATTCTTTAACAATATATTCCGATGCCATATTATTCAATGATGTAAATGTATAAACAGTTATACTATGATGCATAGCACATTTTCTCTTTTTTCTTCATAAACTGAATTTGAAAATCTCTATTTGAAAGGAGCCTTTGTGATGTCTGACAAACTGCCGGATAAATTTGACAAAAACGCAATTCATGAACCTTTTCAAGGGTTGATGCGTTCCATGAATAACTTTTTTCAAGAACCACCAATTAAAGGATTTTTAGAAAATATTGATGATTTCTTCGCATCACCTTTTCCATATACCGCATTTCCAGTTGATCTGAATGAAACGGATAAAGAATATATCATTACTGCAAAGCTTTCCGGTGTAAAAAAGGATCAAATCGATATAGATATTTTCCAACAGTTCATTACCATTTCCGTAGAAAATATAGAAACGATTACACAAGAAAATCAAAACCAAAAATCAATTTTTAAGAAAAATTCCATCCAACGATCATCTCGATCCATTCCATTATCTAAACCTATTAATGAAGAAAAAGTAAAGGCGAATTATGAAGATGGATTATTAACGTTACATGTACCTAAGGAAAATGGGAAAAAGTTGAAAATTGAATAATATATAACAAAAAAGGAATCAGCGTATTTCATCTGATTCCTCATTTTTGTGTTTAAATATAAGCTCACTTATGCTGAATTTCCAATTAAATATTGGTCAAGATATTGCAAAAATAATAAGGCTTTAAAAGCCTTATGGTTTAAATATGCCTCCAATGCCTTTCACCATCGTTGAAACTTGGTTTACCGCATTCATCATTTGCCCAGCTGTATTTACCATTTTATTAAAATCAATAGAACCATCTTGAGATTTAAATGAATTCATAATCGAATTCATTCCGCTTGCTTGAGGTTTCATATTATATTGTGATTTTGGATATGGGTTTGTATATGGTTTATAACTGTTTAGTAAATCGTTCTGATTCGATGGCTGTAACGGGTTCTGGAATAATTGTTGTTGCTGAAAAGGATATTCATTTCCTGCTGGAGTGTACATTGGCAACTGATTATATCCCCCATATGACGGATATCCATTTGGAATTTGCTGTCCAGGATAAAGATATGGTTGATGATAATTATGGTGTGGAATTGACGAAACTGCATAGTTAGGTTGATTAAACATTGGTTGGGATGGAATGCTATTTCTGTAGCTACTACTTGGCACGGATGTACCTCTATTAGCATTATATCCATTCATATACTTATCCTCCTAAACATCGGGTCATACTAATACACATTATGAAATAATAATAAAATGGTGATTTGTCTATTTTAAGAAAAACGCTGTGCATTGTTCTTGATATAGGAGGTGTGAATGGTGGAAATCGGCGAATGCCGATTTCTATATTCCAGTTTTATTCGTTTTCAACTTTTTGTTCCAATTCTTCTAATATACAATTTAAAACATAGTCGACAGATTGTATATGCGAGTTAAATTTTTTCAAACTTGTTTCTGGATAAAAGGCTCTAACAGACACCATTTGAATGTTTTCCGAAACATTATTTAATTGTATGGGATGAAGATGTTTTGGCCGTGAACTTTTGACCCAACTAACCGCAAGTGGTAGCCATTCATCACATAGTAACTTTATTTGATCTGCAAAAGGTTTCACATCTCGAAAGAAATCTCCAGCTATATTTGTTTCTCGTACTTCTTGATAAGATTTTAGCGCAAATTGATTTAACTCAATAAGTAATATAGTATCCTTTTTTAATTTATCGATGTCCATTTTATCCTCCGAAAGACTATTATTTACAGAGAAAAGTAGTTTGAGAACTACTAAATGCACATTCATTATATTTACTAGGAATCAATATGTCAAAAATATGTTAGTGTTAATAGTATTTATGCAAATGACTGTAGCATCGTTAAAGCTACATTTCTATTTACTTTTTCTTCTACCCGAGCAATTTTTCTTTCTAATTTATTGCAGTCTTGTACTACTTGACGAGTTATATTCTGTTTTTCTTTCTCTATTTGACTTTCTACCTTTTTCTCCAATTCCAATAGTGATTGCTCTATAATGTCAAGCATTTGTAAAACTTCTTTATTTTCGATCATCCTCTAAGACCTCCAAACAAGACAAGTTTTGTTATATATATATTCTGTCCCTTTCTCAATCTCCCTCCTGTGATGACAAAACTAGAAGGAATTCGGCAAAGAAAGTGTTCAAAATCAAAAAAATATCTTGTTTCGACATGTGGTGAATGACCTTAATGAATGTTGTTTACAATAATAGTTGGAGGTGGTTCTTTATGGATAGCAAAGCACAAAAGCAACAAGATAATCAAGAAAAAAAGAAAAATTCCAAAGCTGGTTACGGCAATCCTAAGCTTTCTGGACCTAATCGGCCTTCTACTTAAAAAAATATATATTTCTAAATAAAAAAGGAAAAGTACTTAAGCTTTTCCTTTTTTACGTTTCTTTTATTATTTAAAGTATAAAAATAAATTATTTAAATGAAAATGACACAATAAATTCTTATTTTAAGTGAAACAAAACATGTTTTAAAATCGTCAAATAATGGTATAGCAATATTTAGAGTAATTTTATTCACCATCACCAATTATATTTGCTATGATATAATTTAGCTTGTGAGGTGATACGCTAATGGATCTCCACTATCCTAATGGAAAAAAATATGTGCAGATGGAAACGGTCAAAAAAAAGGCTACACAACAGAAAAATTTTTCGTATAGTAATAGAGGAATGACCTTAGAATCTGACTTAAATGAAACTAACGTTTATTATTTAGAACAAGGAATTGCGGTAATTCATAAAAAACCAACACCAGTGCAAATCGTCCAAGTTGATTACAAATCAAGAAGTACGGCTGTTATTAGAGAAGCTTATTTCAAACAGCCTTCTACAACAGATTACAATGGTATCTACTGCGGTAGATATATCGACTTTGAGGCAAAAGAAACGCAAAATACAACTTCATTCCCACTACAAAACTTTCATAAGCATCAAATTGATCATATGCAAAGCATTGTAAAACAAAATGGTATTAGCTTTATCATTCTTCGTTTCGCCAGATCAGAAGAAATTTTTTTGTTAGAAAGCCATTATCTTTTTGAATTTTGGAATAGGATGGAGCTGGGTGGACGAAAATCCATAAAAAAAGAAGAAGTGGAGGCTTTTGGCCACAAGATTTCACTTGGAATACAGCCTAGAATCGATTATATTTATATAATTAACCAGCTATATCAAATCGGGGAAATGAATTAATATTGGTTTTGAACAACAACTTTAAATAATATTTAGGGTTGGGAAGAGAGGAAATTTTTTTATGGCAGATAAATATCAAACACGAGAGGAACGCAGAAAACAGCAACAGACAAAGACGACAAATAAAAAAGGTAAACGAAAGAAACGGTCTATTTTCAAAAGACTATTCCTTGCAATTTTTCTCATTTGTTTGATTGGATTATTGTCTGGAATAGCTACTTTTGCTTATTATGCGAGCAGTGCACCGAAGTTAAACAAAAAAATGCTTACGGACCCTATCGCATCCACCATTTATGATAAAGATAATCATCCTATTGAAACAATTGGGACTGTTAATAGAATTTATGTAAAATACGATGAACTGCCAAAGCTTGTAGAAGATGCAGTTTTGGCTACTGAGGATGATCGTTTTTACAAACATCATGGAATTGACCCAATACGTCTTGGCGGAGCAGTCCTTGCCAATTTCACTAGGGGATTTGGTGCAGAAGGCGGGAGTACAATCACCCAGCAAGTAGTTAAAATGTCTTATCTTTCTGAACAGAAAACATTAAAGAGGAAAGCTCAAGAAGCATGGTTATCTATTCAATTAGAAAGACAATATACGAAGCATGAAATATTGGAGATGTATTTAAATAAAATCTACATGGGAAATGGTGTCCATGGAATAGCAACGGCAGCAAAATATTATTACAATAAGCCTTTGGATCAATTAAAGCTACCACAAGTTGCAGTGCTTGCGGGTATTCAACAAAGTCCTAATAACTACAATCCATTTGACAATCCTGAACTCGCTGAAAAAAGGAGAAATATTGTTCTTTCTCTAATGTATCAGCATAATAAGATCACTAAGCAGGAAATGGAAGATGCACAAAAGGTTCCTATCAAAACTGGCCTTGTCAAAAAAGCAAACCGTATAAAAGCTCAACAGCAAAAATATGATGCTTTTATTGACGCTGTCATTAATGAAGTCCAATCAATGGGTGACTATAATGTTTTTACAGATGGATTAAAAATATATACGACATTAGATCCTAAAGCTCAAGAATATACTGAAAATATGATGAACTCCAATCAAATAGTTAACTATCCAGATAATAACTTTCAAGCTGGCGTTACATTATTAGATACAAAAACTGGTGAAATTCGTGCGATTGGCGGTTCGCGAAATCCTAAAGTCTTACGTGGAATAAATTATGCAATTGGTACTAAACGCTCTACTGGTTCAACCATTAAACCAATTTTAGACTATGGCCCAGCTATCGAATATAATAAATGGTCAACCTATCACCAATTAATGGATACACCTACCAATTATAAGGATGGTAATATTCCATTACATGACTGGGATAGGCAATATGAAGGACAAATGTCCATGAGAAAAGCATTATATGAATCAAGAAATATCCCTGCATATAAAGCTTTAATGGCAGTTGGATTTGATAATGCGAAGAAATTCTCATCTAACTTAGGGTTTAATTTTAGTAACCTTGTTGAATCTTCTTCCATTGGTGGTGGTATTGAAGTATCCACCGTGCAATTGGCTGGAGCATATGCAGCATTTGGAAATAACGGTATATACAATAAACCGCATACGGTAAGAAAAATCGTCTTACGTGACGGTGATACAGTAATAAAAAACACTCCAAAACCGAAAATTGCGATGAGTGATTATACAGCATACATGATTACAGATATGTTAAAGGATGTTCTTACTGCTCCTAGAGGAACAGGTCATGATGCTTATGTGCCTGGATTGCACCTTGCCGGTAAATCCGGTACAACTAACTATTCTGATGAAAATATTAGAAATTGGAATATCCCTGATAAAGCCGTTCCAGATGCTTGGTTTGCAGGATATAATACGGACTATACTTGTGCAATCTGGACAGGATATCCTAATCAAAAGAATTATATTCCGGCAGGGCCAACTCAGCATATTGCACAATTAATGTTTAAAAATTTAATGAGCTATGTAGAACAAGGAAAACAACCTGAAGACTTTACAATGCCAAATAGCGTGGTTAAGCTACCTGTTGAAACTGGCACAAACCCTGCACAAAAACCTAGTGCTTTAACGCCAAAAGATAAAATTAGTTATGAATTATTCGTGAAAGGCAATGAAGAACCGTCTCAAGTTTCCCAAGTTTATGATAAGCTTCAGCCACCTACAAAGGTGAAAGGAAGCTTTAATAAAAATACAAATGAAATTATTTTGACTTGGGATCATCCAAAAGCAAAAGATGGTGTCACTTTTGAAATAACAAGTTCTATAAATAATGATTCTAAAGAATCATTAGGTGCAACCAGTGATAAAACATTAACAATTGCTAATCCGAAACCAGGAGTAACCTATACATTTGAAATCACCGCTGTTTTAGATAGTACCAAGAGCAAGCCTGTGGTAATTACAGTGACCGTTCCGAATCCGAATGATAATAACGGTAATGAAAATAGTGGTAATGGCAACGGTAATGCTAATGGCAATGCTAACGGGAATGGTAATGGCAACGACAATAATAGCGGTAATGAAAATGGGAATGTTAATAACAACGAAAACGGGAATAGTAATGAAAATGGTAGTGATAACGGCAATGGCAACGAAAATGGGAATAATATCGGAAAAGACAACAATAATGGGGATAATAATGGAAAAGGCAACAATAATGGGGATAATCAAAAACAACCTCCAAATCCACCCGGCAGAGATGGTTAGATAATAAAAAAGTGAGAGTGCATTAAATAATGGCTCTCACTTTTTGTTTATGCATTTACTACTAGTATTACCAATTAGCTTACTTTACTTTCCTTTTCATGCGTTTTTTACCTTCGCGGCATAAATCCAATAATGGACATGTTTCGCATTGGGGATTTTGTGCTTTACAATGGTATCGACCGAAAAAAATCATGCGATGATGGGTAATAGACCATTCCTCAACAGGAACTTTGCGCATCAATACTTTTTCAACCTCTAATACACTGTCTTTATAACGACAAAAGCCAAGTCGCTTACTTACTCTTTCCACATGTGTATCAACCGCTATGGCAGGTTCTCCAAATGCAACAGATACTACCACATTTGCTGTCTTTCTTCCTACACCAGGAAGCTTTGTTAATTCATCACGATCTAAAGGTACTTGCCTGTTATAAGTTGAGATAAGCATTTGACAAAGCTTTTGAATATTTTTCGCTTTATTTCTAAATAACCCGATCGATCTTATATCATTTTGAAGTTCCTCAAGTGTGACAGATAAGTAGTCTTCAGGTGATGTATATTTTTGAAATAATTGCTTTGTTACCTTATTTACAAGTGCATCTGTACATTGTGCAGATAATGAAACCGCAATGACCAATTCAAAAGGATTAGAATGATTTAATTCACAGTGTGCCTCAGGAAACATTTTTCCCATTTCATCAAGGCACAATCGTATTTGGCTTTGGTTTAACATGTAACAATACCACCTTAATACTTACTTTTAATCCTGTCTAGCTGCGGCGCCTCCGCTTTTCTATTGTTCTAGCCAATTGTAAAATGGGACTGTATTTGTACTTTTTGAGGAAGTATTCGTTGATTTCCGTTGCTGACGAAACTTTTGACCTTGGCTACGGGCTTGTTCAATCGTCTTAATTCCATTCTTTTTCCATTCAAAAAGGATCCTGTCAATATATCGGAAGTTCAATTTCCCGGATAAAACCGATTCTCTTAACGCTGCTTTTATAAGAACAGGATCCTGTCCGTCTTGATCAAGCCACATTGCTAAAGTTTCACATTCCAATGGCGATAATGGTCTTCCGAATTCATTCTCAAAAGTAGTATATAAATCCGTTTCCTGCAATAAATTCTTTTCAAGCTCGTCCTGCTTTTTATCATAAAAAAATTCATCAATTAATTTTTCCCATAAAGGTTTTAACGAGTATTTTTCATAACGAATATTATTTTCTGTATAGCCTTCATCTATACAAATGAATTGATTTTGCAGTAATCTGCCTAGAATTGATGCACAAATACTATCCGGAATGGTCATTCTATTAGCAAGTTCTTCAGGAGTTGGAAATTCCTTCCCTTTTTCAAGAAAAGAATGAACTTGTAAAAGCAAAACTAATTCTGTTTCATTTAAGCCTATCTTTTTATATTTTGACAATAAGATTTGTGGAATATGGAGCATTCCTTCCTCCATCCACGTTATCATTAATTCTTTATCCATGTTGGACACCTCGTATATAAGTATATCATGGTGAAAGCATAATGAGAATCGAAATAGGTTTCCATTCTTACTTTGATCTTTTTGAAAGGCTCTTTTCTTAAACTTTGTTGCTATTTATATATGAGTAAAAATCGGCAGTAGGATTTTTACGGTAATTTTCT
>NZ_JBYSWK010000033.1:0-13423 GCF_058781025.1 Heyndrickxia sp. FW510-T9
CATGTATTAGGCACGCCGCCAGCGTTCGTCCTGAGCCAGGATCAAACTCTCCAAAAAGATGTTTGATATAGCTCATAAATTTAAAACATTGACGTTTCGTTCTGTTTAGTTTTCAAAGATCAATTTCGTGTCACCACTTCGTGACAGCGACTTTATTATTTTATCAAAGCATTTTCTGCTTGTCAACACTTTTTTTATTTCTTCGCCGCCGCGTTGATTCAACATCTAGCAGCGACGTTTATTAATATATCAAGTTTAAAATGAAACGTCAATACATAATTTAATATTTTACGATAATTTTTTTGAAATGCAGTAATGACGGTGATAAATATCTTGTCCTTTTGTTTCAATTCTTACTTCATCAATATAATGTTTCTCTAATAAAAACTCCAACAACATACTTAAATCAACATCGTAATGTTCCAATTCCGAATAAGATAGAAGATCGTTTATCGTCCATACATCCTTTGTCCTCATTATTTCTAATAAATGTGTTGCACCAAAACGAGTTCTAGAATGTATTAAAAACTCACTAGCAATAAACAGAAGCTCTAATCTTTTTTCAAGTGGTTCATCACTTGTAATCAATTCTTCATACAGCTTGAATATTTCTGGTTCCATTTGTTTCACTTGGTTCCATACCGTAATTTCAGGATGAAATCCTTTTTCAATAATCGCAAGACGAGCTAAATGATGCAAGGAATGTGCAACATGAGTATAGGCATCTAAGTATTGCTTATTATCAAAAAGCGCCCTTCCTTCCATATATCTACGGACAAGCTTTGCGAATTCAAGTCCGATTTTTATTTTTCGATCGTAAAATGGAAAGTCCTGAAGCTCTTCTCGCAGATTACTCATAAATTCATTTCGATCAAATAGTATTTTTCCATGGAGAATCCACTCTACTATTTTGCGATTTGTACCTAATAAGAGCCATTCCCGCAATTGATCTTCTCTAACAATATGCAAAGATGCTTTTTTATTTTCATAAGTGTAATGTTTGATAAAGACAGATTCCGGTGCATCTTTTACCACTATTAGCAGCACAGCATCGAATGTATCTGTTACTGCACTCGTATTCTGGATTTTTTCAATACTTAGTACTCCGAGCGTATTCAATTGACTTGCTCTTTCTTGATAAATTGGACGAAGGATGTCCTCCATATTCGATTCCTCCAAAAATCCTTAATAGAGATATAAAGTTTATAGTTTTGTTTAAATAACAAGTATAGACTTTGTTCAGCTCCAGGTGAAATCTGTACTTCAATTTTAATACCGTCTATCGGCTAGAGGATGAACAAAGCACTTCTTCTTTTCTTAACTATACTTCGACAATCATATTAAATTTCCTGCTATTTTTAAAGTACTAATTCTGTCCATTTTGTAACGCTACATTTATAATCTTTTTATGATATAGTAACATTTAGGAGGGAACCTAATGGCAAAAAAGTCTAGTAAAATTAATAAAATACGCACTTTTGCGTTAAGTTTAATATTCGTTGGATTTATCATTATGTATATCGGGATTTTCTTCAGATCGCATTTTCTCGTCATGACAATCTTTATGATTCTTGGATTACTTTCAATTATCGCTAGTACAATGGTGTACTTTTGGATTGGAATGTTATCTACGAAAGCAGTACAGGTCGTCTGCCCAAATTGTCAAAAGCCAACAAAAATATTGGGACGTGTCGATATGTGTATGCATTGTAAAGAGCCGTTGACATTAGATCCGAATTTAGAAGGGAAAGAATTCGACGAGAACTACAATCGTAAATCTCGGAATTCAAAAGCATAAAAAAAAGAATGGTATCGAGTGACTCGAGCCATTCTTTTTTTTATGCTATTTTCGTAAAAATGGTTAAAATCCAAAAGCAGATTTTAACCTTTGTTTTAAATCCTAACTTAGGATTAGTTTTGTGACATCTTTTCTTAATAAGGTTACCTATTCTTATAGCAAATGAAGAAGATGCTAAGATTTTCTTTTACAAAAGCAACAAAGTTTAAGAAAAGAGCCTATTTTAATGTACACTTTGTTTTTTAGTGCAGCCTGGGCATGTGCCGTAAATTTCCATGCGATGATGACTCACTTTAAATCCTGTAACATGTGATGCAAGCTGTTCCACTTCATCAAGTCCAGGATAATGGAAGTCAACAATCTTTCCACATTCTTCGCAGATAATATGATAGTGATTTGTTGTGACGAAATCAAATCGGCTTGATGAATCTCCATATGTTAGTTCTTTCACTAGTCCAACTTCACGAAATACGCGTAAGTTATTATATACAGTGGCAACACTCATATTGGGAAATTTCCCTTCAAGCGCCTTATAAATGTCATCCGCGGTAGGATGTGACATCGATTGAATTAAATACTCTAATATCGCATGACGTTGCGGTGTGATTCTAACACCCGTTTCCTTTAACGTATCAATGGCTTCTTTCATTTGATGTTCAGACACCGTCATGCACCTCTTTTCTAAAAGAAATTTATTATTACTTTATAATATCTACAATTAGTTTACTAAGCTGAAGGCTATTCTGTCAATGTTTTCAAGCTTGATGAAGGGTTTTTTCATTTTCATTTAGACGATAATTGATAAAACGCGCAGCAACAAATAGAAAATCCGATAGTCGATTTAAATAAGATAGAACCAGTGGATTTACATCTTCTAAAGACACCGCACATCTTTCCGCTCTACGGACAATGGTTCTGGCGAAATGAAAGCCCGCTCCTGTTGGGTGGCCCCCCGGAAGTATAAAGTTAGTTAATGGTGGTAAAGTCGAATCCCATTTATCAATAATATGCTCCAAATTATCAATATCTTCCTCGTTTATTTTCCATTTCACTTCTTTATTTGCTGGTGTAGATAATTCCGCCCCAACATGGAAGAGAGCTGTTTGGACTTTATGAAACACTTCCTCTACCTCAGCTTTTTCCGGAAAGGTTGCTTCTTTCAAAAAACTCAAAGCCTGGCCAATTGCAGAATTCGCCTCATCACATGTTCCGTAAGCTTCTACTCGAATATCGTTTTTTGCAATTCTTGTTCCATACACTAGAGATGTTGTTCCTTTGTCGCCTGTCTTCGTATATATTTTCATTTTAATACCCCTTTTCCAAATCGATCACGTTCAAAAAGTTATCTTTTTTATTAGTATATGTACGAAAGTTATGCTTTAATATATCAAATGCTCTAGGAAGATAAAGATTTGTATTACTTGAAATATGTGGAGTGATGGTTATATTTTTCATACTCCAAAATGGATGTTCTGTAGGTAATGGTTCTTCCTCAAATACATCTAAAAACGCATGATCTATCAGATTTTCCTGCATCACTTCCAATAATACATCTGTTTTTACTGCATCCCCTCTGCCAAT
Source organism: Heyndrickxia sp. FW510-T9 (assembly GCF_058781025.1). Taxonomy (NCBI): domain Bacteria; kingdom Bacillati; phylum Bacillota; class Bacilli; order Caryophanales; family Bacillaceae; genus Heyndrickxia; species Heyndrickxia sp. FW510-T9. The sequence goes on from NZ_JBYSWK010000033.1 coordinate 3,380, forward strand.
ATTCATGAAAACAGCCGATCTTTCCATGCTTTCAAAATGGTCCTTTTGGTAAAAATGCTTCGTTTCTGGTGTGCTAGGTAAAATATTGATAATGAAATCAGCACCATTTAATCCCTCATGAACGGAATTCAACGTATACATTTCATCAAAATGATCTACATGATTACCACTTTTATTCACACCGATTGTTTTCATTCCAAATGCTTTTGCTAATCTTGCAATTTCACTTCCAATGGAACCTGCTCCGACAATCAAGATGATTCTCCGAGAAAGCTCAAGAATTGATAATCCCTTTTTCCATTCATGCTCCTTTTGCTGTTTTTGCATAACAGGAAACTGCTTGGCATATTGCAGCATTAACCCGATCGTAAATTCAGCCATTGGAGTTTTATGAATTCCACGTGCATTTGTTACGAGAATCCCCTTATCTTTAATCGCTTGTAACGGCATTCTTTCAAGACCAGCCGATGTGACCATAATCCACTTAAGTTGATCTGATTGGTCAATATGTTTTTCCAATAAGTCTTCTCCAAACGTGACGATTACCTCTGCTTGTGGAAGTGCTTGTTCAGCATGTTGTATATCCGGATAAAAGGAAAAATCCTCATTTGGAAAACTGTTGATTAAGTCCTCTTTCAAATCATCTGGCGGAATAAATGTAAAAATCGTTTTCATGATTTTCCCCTTTCTTTCATTTTTAAATTAATTGTACCATTTATATAATTGTGTGAAAATTAGCCTCTCTCTAGAATAAAAAACATTCAAAAGCGTCCGCTCACAACCTGGTATATAAATGTTGGCCACCTTGCTTTCATTGCACTGTTATTCGTCCTTTATAAAGGTTGGTGCAAGCAGGTCGACCAACAATATATTTTTTCATAAAAAAAAAGAGCCGAGAGATTCGACTCTAAAAAAGACTATCTGAGGAGGTATGCCCTACTATACTGTATGTTAGTCGCATCATTTGGAGTGGACAAATGCCGTTATCTTTATAAAATAGGCATCAAAAGTTAAGACAGATTTTCCTTAATAAATGTCAGTGCCTCTTCGACATGTCCATCCACTTTGACCTTTCTCCATTCTTTTGCAACATTTCCTTCTTTATCAATAATGAAAGTACTTCTTTCGATTCCCATGTACTCTTTGCCGAAATTCTTCTTCAACTGCCATACTTCATAGCTTTCCGCAACCTTATGGTCTACATCTGCTAATAGTAAAAAAGGTAACTCGTATTTATTGATAAATTTTTGATGCAAATTCACATCATCTGGACTAATTCCTAAAATTACAGCATCCAGATTGGAGAATTCTTTATAAGCATTGCGAAAGTCACATGCTTCGGTCGTACATCCCGGTGTCATATCCTTTGGGTAAAAATATAAAACAATATGCTTCTTTCCGTGGAAATCTGATAATCTTATTACCTCACCATTATTAGCATGCAATTCAAAATCAGGTGCTTTTGCTCCCACTTCAATAGACATCTTCTTCATCTCCAGTCAAAATTTTTATTAACATTAGCTTATCGAAATGTTTTATACAACGCAAACAATCTACTTTTTTCTAAAACTAACTTGTTCGAATAGAACTGTTTTCACAACAAAAGCAGCAGGAATGGTGTAGCCAATTAGAGCTTCGATGATGACAATTGCTCTGCCAATCCCTAAAGGAACCACATCCCCAAAGCCAACAGAAAATAAGGTTACCGCACTTAAATAAATAGATGTATACAGCATATGAAAATAGGAACCTGTTAATCCTGCGCCATGATCGATAATGATGTTAAACCCTTTTATTTCAAGTAACAAAAAAATGAGGCCAAATCCAATCATGATGACACAGTAAGCAAAGGCTAAGAACAAGAAGTTATCAAACGATATTTGTTTATTTTTCAATTTATGTGAAAAAAACAAAGTTCTTAAACTCATACAAATACAAATAATAACTAAGATAATAAGGAGATTATACATTTATTTCACTCCATTAATTTAAAACTGCAAGACCATCTATTGTATTGTACGCTCGCATACTTTTATGTATGAAACTTTTATTGGACAGTATTTTCTTTGAGGACTAAAATGAAGGATGGATTTTAAAATTGGAGGAATACAAATGAACTATACGGAGTCGGAACAATTACATAGTGAAGCATTACAACATATTGTTGGGGGTGTTAACAGTCCTTCTCGATCATACAAAGCGGTTGGAGGCGGCTCACCAGTTGCGATGAAGAGAGCAAACGGCGCATATTTTTGGGATGTTGATGATAATCGTTATATTGATTATCTTGCAGCATACGGTCCAATTATTACAGGTCATGCACATCCGCATGTTACAGAAGCAATTAAAACGGCAGCTGAAAATGGCGTTTTATACGGGACACCAACTCCATTTGAAGTAAAATTTGCAAAAATGCTAAGAGAAGCAATTCCATCTTTAGATAAGGTGCGCTTTGTAAATTCTGGTACGGAAGCAGTAATGACAACCATTCGTGTTGCCAGAGCTTTTACAGGACGTGATAAAATCATTAAATTTGAAGGGTGCTATCATGGTCACTCGGATCTTGTCCTTGTTGCAGCTGGATCAGGACCATCTCAGCTAGGTATGCCAGATTCTGCTGGTGTAACAAAAGCCATTGCAAAGGAAGTTATTACTGTCCCTTTCAATGATATTGAACCATTTAAAGAAGCGTTACAAAAATGGGGAGATGAGATTGCAGCTGTACTTGTTGAACCTATTGTTGGGAATTTCGGAATCGTTGAACCGAAACCTGGATTCTTAGAGGAAGTGAATAAACTTACACATGATGCAGGTGCGCTTGTGATTTATGATGAAGTTATCACTGCTTTCCGTTTCATGTATGGCGGCGCCCAAAACTTTCTAGGAGTTACTCCGGATTTAACTGCTATGGGGAAAATTATCGGCGGTGGCTTACCGATTGGCGCTTACGGTGGCCGTAAAGAAATTATGGAAAAGGTTGCACCACTTGGTCCAGCTTATCAAGCAGGAACAATGGCTGGAAATCCTGCATCCATGCTAGCTGGTATCGCATGTTTGGAAGTGTTGAAAGAAAAAGGTGTATATGAAAAATTAGATGATCTAGGTAAAATGCTGGAAGAAGGAATTTTACAAGCAGCTAAAAAATACAATACACCTATTACGATTAATCGTCTTAAAGGTGCATTAACCATATACTTTACGAAGGAAAAAGTAGTAAATTATAAACAAGCAGAAGCAACGGACGGCGAAATGTTCGCGAAGTTTTTTAAATTAATGCTTCATCAAGGAATTAACCTCGCACCATCTAAATATGAGGCTTGGTTCATTACAACCGCTCATACGGAAGAGGATATTACTGAATCCATCAAGGCGGTTGACTACGCTTTCTCACAACTTTAATAAAAGGATATATAATCGAATATTGTTGATTAGCCTTATGTGAACGATTTTTATTCGGTACGAATAACTTTAGTGAACGTGTATGCATAAGGCGGTATTAAATCCTAATTTTAAAAAAACCTAAAGGCAGCATAACTCGTCTTTAGGTTTTTTATTAATCTAGCATACTTCCCCTATTCACGACATATCATTCTTTATTACGAATTTGTGGACAAGAGTAGGACTCTTTAACAAAATCGATAGTTTTTGGGTATGATATTAATAAATAACTCTTGATATTCTTGCATTTCCAATGTATATTACGGAGATGTTGTAAGAAAAGCGAAAGCGCCTTGGTCATCCGCGTATGTATTTCGTAGTTTTCGATTGAGATAAAGGAAACCGTGCTACGGTGGTTCACGGGCTAATGCCCGCTTATCGTAAGGAGAAGACGTAGAAATCCGCTAGCCAACGGCTGCTTGTTCTAGACATAAATTAAAGATTATTCATTTAAAGGGGATTTATTTTGTTATGAAGCTTGGGGCCCGCATTTTTAAAACGGGAATAGCTATTGTACTGGCTTTATTTTTAGCAAGAGCGATGCATTTGCCAAACGCTGTATTTGCCGGAATCGCTGCTATTTTTGCTATTAAGCCAACTATTTATCGATCCTATTTATCTATTGTAGAACAGCTACAAGGCAACTTGATTGGTGCAGTAGTTGGGGTCGTATTAGTAATGTTATTTAATAATAATGTATTAGTTGTCGGTCTTGGCGCTATTATCACTATTATTATTATGCTAAAGTTGAAACTTGAAAATAACGTAAGTCTAGGTCTCGTAACCTTGATAGCATTAATGGAGACACCGGGAGAGCATTTTTTACAATTTGCAGGTATACGTTTTTCAACATTATTACTTGGAATTTTATCTGCCTTTATTGTAAACCTAATCTTCCTCCCGCCAAAATACGAAACGAAACTATATAATGGTATTTCTAACGTTACTGAGGATGTACTAAGATGGATTAGACTGACAAGCAGACATGCAGCTGAGCATCAGTTATTGAAAAAAGATATTACGGTATTAAAGGATAGATTACTCAGGGTCAACGAATTTCTGTCCATGTATAAGGAAGAGCGAAGTTATTTCAAAAAATCAACGATTGATAAACACCGTAAAGCAGTAGTGTATCGCCAAATGGTTACGCTATTGCAAAGCAGTTTCGATATATTAGAAATACTCCATCGCTATGAACAGGAATTGCGCCAGCTTCCTGATTCGATAAATGAGCAAATACAAGAGCTTTTGGATGCTATCATGAATGATCATGAAAAATTGCTTTTGAAATTTATAGGTAAAATTCGCAAGGACTCTGAAATTGAATCGGTACAACTTATAGAAGAACAAAGAAATCAATTAATGGACCTTTTTCTTCAAGAGGTTAATGTGCAACAATTCCAGTGCCAAGTGAAACAATTCCATTTTATGCGCCTTTTATCAGCAATTGTGGATTATCAAGAACAATTGCAGCATTTTGAAAAACTATTAGACAGCTTTCAATCATTCCACAAGGATAAGAATGCAGTGAATGTGGAGGAAATAAACGAAGAATAAGCCGGCAAACACTGCCGGCTTTTAATTTATTAGATTTATATCGATGTCTGACTCCAGCGCTTCCCTTTTCTATGAGTCCAATTGTTGAACCTGGAAAAGATCGAAGTAATGGCCTCTTTTCGCCATCAGTTCTTCGTGTTTTCCCATTTCTACAATTCGTCCATGCTCGATTAAGATGATTCTATCCGCATGTGTGATAGTCGATAAGCGATGAGCTACGATGAATGTGGTTCTGTCCTTCGCAAGCTTTTCAAGTGCCTCTTGAATAAGATGCTCACTCTCTAAGTCCAATGCCGATGTTGCTTCATCCAGCACAAGTATAGGTGGATTTTTCAGAAATACTCGCGCAATGGCAATCCTTTGCTTTTGACCACCAGAAAGCTTCACACCGCGTTCTCCAACCTGTGTATCGTATCCATTTGGTAGGTTTAATATAAAGTCGTGGGCATTTGCGGCTTTAGCAGCTTCAAACACTTCTTCCGCTGTTGCACCAGGTTTTCCTAATAAAATATTGGACTGAATCGACTCGCTGAATAGAATACTATCTTGTAACACCATACCTATTTTGTCCCGCAAACTTCTGACTTTAAATTGCCGGATATCCGTTCCGTCAAGCAGGATAGCACCATCTGTTACATCATAAAATCTCGGAATCAAGCTTACTAAGGATGATTTTCCCCCTCCACTCATACCGACCAACGCAACCGTCTCACCAACCTCTATATTAAGATCGATGTCCTTTAAAACAGGCTCTTCTTTAGCGTCATAGGCGAAGCTAACATGATCAAATTTTATATTCCCAACCACATTTTCACATTCAATAGCATTTGGACGATCGTCAATATCATATTTTTGATCCATTAGCTCAAATACCCTGTCCATAGATGCAAATGCTTGTGTTAAGGTTGTCCCTGAATTTACCAAACGACGCAATGGGCTATATAAATTGTCAATATAAGCGATAAAGGCTGCCATCGTTCCAACCGTTAAATGCCCTTGGATGACTTGATATCCTGCAAAGCCAATGATAATTAACGGTGCTACATCTGTAATCGTATTTACTACTGCAAATGATTTTGCCGTCCATCTTGTATGTGTTAATGCTTTGTCGAGAAAGTTTGCATTACGCTTACTGAACTGCTTTTGTTCATGGTCTTCAATGGCAAAGCTTTTAATAACCGCCATCCCTTGAACCCTTTCATGTAAATAGCCTTGAACTTCCGCTAATGCCTGTGAACGATTGCGTGTAAATTTGCGCAGATTTCCGAAAAAGTATTTAACTGACACAATATAAAATGGGAACACAATTAAGGAAACGAGCGTAAGTTTTACATCCATTTTAAACATGATCGCAATAGCAATGATGATGGTGGAAGTGTCTAACCATACATTCATAAGTCCTGTTATAACAAAGTCCTTCGTCTGTTCCACATCATTAATGACCCGTGAAATAACTTCTCCACCACGGATATTCGAATAATATTTAAAGCTAAGCTTTTGCAGATGTGTGAATAAGCGATCGCGAATATCATACAATATTTTACTTGCTGTCCATTGCGCAAAATATTGGCGGAAATATTCTACAGGGGGACGAGCAATAATGAAAATTCCAAGCATGATAACCAACCAAAAAACAAGTTTGGATGTTTTTTCATGTGTAGTAAGTGTATGACTTCCGATCACATCATCGATAACGTATTTAATAAATAAAGGAATGAGTAACGGTATGACAAATTTAATTATTCCTATGATAAAAGTGCCGATGATTTGCAGCTTATATGGTTTAACAAATTTCAAATATCTTCTAATACTTCCCACGTGAACCCTCCCTTAAATTAACTATATTATTTTACACCAATAGATCAAATGCGCAAACGCCTTGCTCATAGGCATATGGATGAGTGAAATTTGAGGTGTAATTTTACCGAGTAAAATTTGAAGTTTAATTTTACCGAGTGAAATTTGCACTCCAAATTTCATCTTCGTAGTCTTCGACTGAGATAAAGGAAACACAGTGAGGTAGTCCACGAGCTATTGAAATTAGGATTACCAATTTCACCTGATGCCCGCTTATCGTAGGGAAGAGACGGAGAAATCCGATAGGCGCTAGTGAAATTTGAACTGCCAATTTCACTTGGAGCTAGACGTAGATCATTTTTATAAAAGAGGATTCAAAAAGCAGAATTTTATTTCTTATTAGAAAACAAAAAGCACTACTAGAATAGTGCTCCTTTCACGGTCTTTTTTTGGGAGAATTAAGAGCGGTATGTCAAATATCTCTCATACCAAATATCAATAAAATCCGGTGAAAATGGACCTTTTCTTTGCCTTATCCAACGAACAAGGTTGTCCACATTTCGTCTCAAAATATGATCGATGACATCAGGATATCCCATTTGTTTTCGATGATACTCATATTCATCTTCATCTAAGAGGGTATATGTCATATCGGGATAAACTTTAATATCCAAGTCATAATCAATATATTTTAACGCTTCACTGTCATATACAAATGGGGAACCAAGATTACAATAATAATAAATGCCATCCTCACGTATCATTCCAATAATATTAAACCAATGATCAGAATGGAAGTAGCAAATAGCAGGTTCCCTTGTGACCCATGTTCTTCCATCAGATTCCGTAACAATGGTCCGATCGTTCCCACCGATAACGAGAGATTTCGTTCCCTTTAATACCGTCGTTTCATCCCATACCCTGTGAATGAAACCATTATGCTTATAGCTATGTATTTGAATGGTCTCTCCTTCTACGGGAATCCTCATGATTCTCCCTTCTTTCGTCATAGTCTTATTATGATGATCCATACATCCCCCTTAGGTGATTTTTTTCCTTTTCATAACTTATACGGAATAAGTAACACAAAATGAGTAGGTGCACTCCCTTTTCTCCCGCTGATTTTATACCTGTCACGGAAATCACCAAAACCACTTTAAGAAACAACTGTGCAATTTATGCAGCATAAGTTAAATAAGGTTACGAAACCAATATATGTACACAAAACAAAATGAATTTTTTACTATTATAACGGTTTTTTCGAAAATTTAAAACAAAAAGAGAGTGACGAATGTCGGTGTCACCCTCTTACTAAACTCATATGTAACATTTTCTTGTCCTCACCATGAGGGAATTACTATTTTTCTAATAGAGTTGCTTGAACAGAGTAACGCTAATCTATTCTAATTCATTTTATGCAGTTTAAGTTATCGGCGCTTTGTCCCCTTACCCTTAAGCAAAGATTTTTGTTTCTTTATACGTGCGAATTACTTCATCTGTTTGCGATTCAAAAATCTCTTGGATTTGACGAAGCTCTCTTTTCATATCTGCTATTTCTTTTTTTAAACTTTCAAGTTTTGCTTCTTCTTGCAATTCAATCAGCTCTATTTCAAGCGCCTGACATTTTTCTATTTCTAATTGTAAAAATAAAAGTTGATCCATTGTTTTCATCTGTTCAGAAATTATTTTATTAAAGTTATTCACCATACACCATCCTTTGTAATCTCTTCATCTCAATATAAATTCGCTTAATGAAAAAGAATCCCTTTGACTAGTTATGTCGCTTTCCTTGTGGTTTTGTCGATTATGAAAAATACGGAAGCTCCGCAAATCTAGCGTACGTATTAGTGATATTTGAAGTGTAATTTAGCTGTCGTAGTTAGGGGAAGGATAAAGAAATCGTTGCAAAGTAGTTACGAGGTGATGCTATTATCCACAAGAAGGAGACGGAGAAATCCGCTTGCCAATTTTCGCTCGCTCTAAGCATAAACCTTCTTTCAATGGTAAAATTTTATAATTTCATAAGAAAAGGGACATCCACGATTTGGATGCCCCTATTTTTTAAATTATTATTGTTGACCAGCTTTGCCTGCATTTTGTGATTTGCGAGATTCAGCTTGTTGGTTAGCTTGTCTTACAGATTGCACATCTGTTTCACTACCGAACTCAGTTCCGTATGCGCCTTGAGCTCCTTGTGCACCTTGTGATCCTTGTGATCCTTGAGCAGATTGTGCATTTTGATGTCTAACTTCTTGAGCGTTAGTTCCGGCTTGGGTTTTGTTCATTTGTTTAGCCATGATTATCACCTCCACGCTCATTAATGTAACCAATCGATTCGGTTGTTATGTAATATTTTTGAAAAAAATTATGTATTGCTGCTTTTTCAAAAGAAAATGGATATTAAAGGTTTGGTGCTTAATAGAAGCATTCATCATTTTGGATCGTAGGCGGACTGTGAATACGTAATTTACATCAAAACACTGTTTTTTACAAAGGCTCTTTTTATCATCTCTGTTGCTTTTTGAACAGCTTTGGTGGAATTATTGGCGAAGCTATACTTGTGAAAGCTTATAAAGGACAGTTCGCTCCGATTTTTGCTCCCTTTTGTCCTTTTGAATCCTTATAAAGGACACTTCACTCCGATTTTTGTTTCCTCTTGTCCTTTTGAACACTTCTAAAGGAGAGCTCGCTTCACTTTTCGCTTCCTCTTGTCCTTTTGAATCCTTATAAAGGACAGTTCACTCCACTTTTTGCATCCTCTTGTCCTTTTAAACACTTATAAAGGACAACTCGTTCCACTTTTCGCTTCCTTTTGTCCTTTTAAACACTTATAAAGGACAGTTCACTCTACTTTTTGCTTCCTCTTGTCCTTTTGAACCCTTCTAAAGGACAGTTCACTCCACTTTTTGCATCCTCTTGTCCTTTTAAACACTTATAAAGGACAACTCGTTCCACTTTTCGCTTCCTTTTGTCCTTTTAAACACTTATAAAGGACAGTTCACTCTACTTTTTGCATCCTCTTGTCCTTTTGAACCCTTCTAAAGGACAGCTCGCTCCACTTTTCGCTTTCTCTTGGCCTTTTGAATCTTTATAAAGGACAGTTCACTCCACTTTTTGCTTCCTCTTGTCCTTTTGAATCCTTCTAAAGGACAGTTCACTCCACTTTTTGCTTCCTCTTGTCCTTTTAAACACTTATAAAGGACAACTCGTTCCACTTTTCGCTTCCTTTTGTCCTTTTAAACACTTATAAAG
>NZ_JBYSWK010000033.1:13518-25413 GCF_058781025.1 Heyndrickxia sp. FW510-T9
AACACTTATAAAGGACAACTCGTTCCACTTTTCGCTTCCTTTTGTCCTTTTAAACACTTATAAAGGACAGTTCACTCTGATTTTTGCTTCCTCTTGTCCTTTTGAACCCTTCTAAAGGACACTTCACTCCATTTTTTGCTTCCTCTTGTCCTTTTGAATCCTTCTAAAGGACAGCTCGCTCCACTTTTTGCTTCCTCTTGTCCTTTTGAATCCTTCTAAAGGACAGTTCACTCCACTTTTCGCTTCCTCTTGTCCTTTTGAATCCTTCTAAAGGACAGTTCACTCCACTTTTTGCATCCTCTTGTCCTTTTAAACACTTATAAAGGACAACTCGTTCCACCTTTCGCTTCCTTTTGTCCTTTTAAACCCTTATAAAGGACAGTTCACTCTACTTTTTACTTCCTCTTGTCCTTTTGAACCCTTCTAAAGGACAGCTCGCTCCACTTTTCGCTTCCTCTTGTCCTTTTAAATCCTTATAAAGGACAGTTCACTCCACTTTTTGCTTCCTCTTGTCCTTTTGAACCCTGATAAAGGACAACTCACTTTCACTTTTTTCTTAAAAGAGTTCAATAAGACAGTTTTGATTGATCCGCAGGTGACAGTATCCGAATTAATGATATTCTTGAACAACTTCGGCAAATTTAAACACTATCTCTTTTTAAACTAGACCATTTTGTCACAACCAACGGAACTGGTGTCCGCCAAATACGATCTCCATCTAATTTTTTATAAAATGTATAATCAACATTTCCGCAAAGAAAACTATTGGTATTCGAAAACGAAAGGAGTGTTCCAAATTGGATAATGTTCGTGATATGACGCAAATATCAATGATGTCAAAAACAGAGTGGACGGATGAGGAGCTTTCCTATTACCATCATTCCCTCCAGCAAATAGCTCCGTATCTAAATGCGGAAGGGCAGACCATACATCGGGAAATAGTGGAAGAAATAACACATCGCGGATAGCCTATCGGGTTTTCTTATGTTGTGCCAAGCTGTGAAAAAAGGTTAAATTACTAATTTATTCTCATAGTTTTTTTGCCACTAAATTCTCAGGAAAAACTACAAAAAGTTTTATCATTCATAATCCGGATGAAGGACAGTTCCTTTGTTACCCGAACTTGTTTTGTCCTTCACAACCCGAATGAAGGACAGATCGCTTATTACCAGACCATGTTTTGTCCTTCATTACCCTAATGCTACAAATTTCACTCATCCGTACGCCGATGAACAGGCGCTTCCACCTTTCACATCACATCTGAAACCGATATAATCGATCATAAAAGGATTTTAGAAATTTATATAATTGCTGTTCGGACGGGGCAAGTTCTCTATTTTTTGGAGTCATGACGCCTACAGCCCTAAAGAATTCGGGACCATTCAATTCAACTACTACAACATCCTTTGGAACATTATGGGACAATGCCAGTTCTGGTAAAATGGCGATGCCAATTCCAGCTGCCACAAGTCCTTTAATCGTATCCATATCTTCGCCTTCAAATGCGATGGTAGGAACAAATCCAGCTTTTTGACACGCTTTAAAAATCATTTCGCGAATCGGTAGTCCTGAGCGGAATGTTACAAACCTTTCCTGTTCAAGCTGATTAATCCGAATGGTTTTTTCCTTTGCCAGCTCATGATGCTCCGGTAGCAATAACAGCATTTTTTCTGTAAAAAAAATATCCCCTTTCACTGCCGCATGATCGGTAGGAACAGGCGCAACAAAGGCCATATCAATATCGCCTTTTTCCATTAATTCTAATAAATATGGAGCGGTACCTTGTAATAATTGAAAATGTAATTTCGGATGCAATTCTCGAAACTCAGTGAATACCATAGTAAAGGTATGCACCGATAATCCTGTGGAAAAGCCTAATCGAATGACACCTTTCTCAGGGTTTAAGTATTCTTCCACTTTTTCTTTTGTTTTTTCCACTTCACTTAAGATCTTTTCTACATGCTCTAAAAATACTTTACCTATAGAAGTTAAGCGGACATTTCTTCCTTCTCGCAAAAACAAAGTTACCCCCAATTCCGCTTCTAATAGGCTAATTTGTCTGCTGATGGCTGATTGGGCAACATGCAATTCATCCGCCGCTTTCGTAACATGTTCATTTTTTGCGACCTCGTTAAAGTAAATTAGTTGCCTTAATTCCACGATTATCACAACCATTCTCATTTTGAGATTATTTCATTCTTAACTATATATTGTATAGATGAATAGTTTTAGAGTAAAATTTTTAATTATCAGATACTTCGGTATTTTTAATTTGGAAGGAATGTTGCTAATGAAAATGATTCGTTCTCCTATAAAAACGAATGGATTATATAGACCGGAATTCGAACATGATGCCTGTGGTATCGGTTTTTATGCAGATATAAAAGGCCGCCCTTCCCATGAAGTGGTTTCCACCTCTTTAGAGATGTTAAAACGACTTGATCACCGGGCAGGGAAAAGCGCGGATAAATCTACAAGTGATGGAACAGGAATCATGCTGCAAATTCCGCACGACTTTTTTTCATCAGTATGCCCATTTGAGCTTCCAAATCAAGGCGAGTATGCAGTTGGCATGCTTTTTTTACCACAAGAAAGTGAAGCCAACGAAAAAATAATTAATGAATTTTATAAAGAAGCTTCGAAGCACGGATTATCTGTTTTAGGAGTCAGATCAGTCCCCGTGTCATCAGAACTACTAAGTGAGCAAGCGAGAAAATCAGAGCCAAGCATTAAACAAATCTTTATTACACAAATCGTACGTCAAACAGACGAATTTCCTGCTCAATTGTATTCCTTAAGAAAACAAATTGAACAATTATATAAATCCGAAATGTATATTCCTAGCCTTTCAAATCGTACGATAGTTTATAAAGGAATGCTACTAGCAGAAGAATTATCCCATTATTTCTCCGACTTACGTGATGAAAGATTTACTTCATCCCTTGCCTTGATCCACTCACGATACAGCACAAACACCTTTCCAAGTTGGGAAAGAGCACATCCAAACCGTGTCATCGCACATAATGGCGAAATCAATACGATTAAAGGAAACATGAACTCGTTTCATGCAAAAAATATTTCCAATTTAGAAGTTATCGATCCTTCTGGAAGTGATTCAGCGATATTCGATAATGTCTTAGAATATTTACTTCTAAAAGGTGTTTCTCTTCCTAAAGCAGTGATGATGATGGTCCCTGAACCATGGGAACAAGATAAAGAAATGCCATCATACTTAAAAGCGTTTTATGAATATCAAAGCGGGTGTATGGAGCCTTGGGATGGCCCAATGGCACTTGGATTTACGGACGGAATACAGATTGGTGCAATCCTCGACCGAAATGGGTTACGTCCAGGTCGTTACTATATAACAAGAAATGATAGGATCATTTTTGCTTCTGAAGTTGGTGTTGTAGACGTTGACAATGACATGATATTAGAACGGAAGCATTTAAAACCCGGAGAATTACTTTTAGTTGATACAGTACAAGGAAGAATCATCCCTAATGATGAATTGAAAAAAACAATTAGTCTTGAAGAGCCTTATAGCAACTATTTAAAGGAAACCGTTAAAGAATTAAACGATGATCGTTTCAATCTAACTTCCAGCTTAGCTGGTAAAGACCTTCTTTTTCAGCAAAGGATGTTTGGTTATACGTATGAAGAGTTAATGAAAATGCTGAAGCCAATGGCAACAGAAGCAAAGGAAGCTACCGGCGCAATGGGAATAGATACACCGCTTGCTGTTCTTTCCGATAGATCGCAGTTGCTATTCCATTATTTTAAACAAGGATTTTCGCAAGTAACCAATCCTCCAATTGATGCAATCAGAGAGGAATGTGTCATTTCCACGATTTCTTGGTTAGGAGAAAATACGAACCCACTTGAAAACTATAACAAAGGTAAACGTAAACTTAAGCTGAAGCACCCATTTTTAACTTTTTCACAGCTTGATGCTTTAATGAATTCCAGCTGGAACGCAGTGAAGATTGATACTATTTTTCCGACTGACAGCAGGGAAACTGGATTAGCATCCGCTTTGGATAGGATTTTTTCTAAGGTTGATCAAGCTATTCAAGCAGGACATGAACTCATTATTTTATCTGATCAAAAAGTAGATGATCAGCATGCTGCGATTCCTTCCTTGCTTGCAACAGCCAGCATCCATCATCATTTAATTAAAAATGGTTGCCGCTCGAAAGCAAGCATTATTGTTGATACAGGTGAAGCACGAGATTCCCATCATATGGCGATGTTACTCGGATACGGTGCTGATGCTATTCATCCATATTTAGCATATGAGACGATCCTCCACCTTTGTGAAGATCAACATATTACCTTAAACATCGAACAGGCAGTTCAAAATTATCTTCACGCATTATTAGATGGTGTCATAAAAATCATGTCCAAGGTTGGCATTTCTGCGATTCAAAGCTATCGCGGTGCTCAGGTCTTCGAAGCATTAGGAATTTCGCAGCAAGTTCTAGACCAATACTTTACTGGGACTGTTTCACAAATTGGTGGTATTGGAATAACGGATATCGCTCATGAAACATTAATGCGACATCAAAAAGCAGTTACCGAATTGGAACTTTACGATCAAACATTAGATTCTGGAAGTGAGTTGCAATGGCGTAAAGGTGGGGAATTCCATCAATTTAACCCATTAAGCATCCATACCCTTCAAAGGGCAGCAAGAACAAACGATATAGATGTGTATAAAAAATTTGTCAGCATGAATGAAAATGGACCATTTACAACGATACGCAGTCTTTTAAAAATAGAAAGTGATCGCTCCCCTGTCCCTCTCCATGAAGTGGAGCCAGTCGAAAACATTTTGAAAAAGTTCAAAACCGGAGCAATGTCTTACGGCTCTCTTAGCAAAGAAGCTCATGAGGCATTAGCAATTGCGATGAATCGAATCGGCGGCAAAAGCAATAGTGGTGAAGGCGGCGAGGAAACAGAACGATTCCAAACGGATGCAAACGGAGACTCCCGTAAAAGCGCCATTAAACAAGTTGCTTCCGGAAGGTTTGGAGTAACAAGCTATTACTTAACAAATGCAGAAGAAATTCAAATCAAAATGGCACAAGGAGCAAAACCCGGTGAGGGCGGCCAGCTGCCTGGACAAAAGGTTTATCCATGGATCGCTGAGGTTAGAGGTTCCACTCCTGGGGTAGGATTAATCTCCCCTCCACCGCATCATGATATTTATTCCATCGAAGACCTTTCCCAGTTGATCTACGATTTAAAAAGCGCCAACCCAAAAGCAAAAATCAGTGTAAAGCTTGTTGCAAAAGCCGGCGTTGGAACAATAGCCGCAGGTGTTGCAAAAGGATTAGCAGATACTATCCTAATTAGCGGCCATGACGGCGGAACAGGCGCATCACCAAGAACAAGCATTAAACATACCGGTGTCCCTTGGGAAATCGGATTATCGGAAGCACATCAAACTCTTTTACTAAATGGGTTAAGAGAGAAAGTAACCTTAGAAGTAGACGGAAAATTAATGACAGGAAAAGACGTTATCGTAGCAGCATGCTTTGGTGCACAGGAATTCGGGTTTGCTACTGCCCCACTTGTTGTTCTTGGATGCATAATGATGAGAGCATGTCACTTAGATACATGCCCTGTTGGAATCGCTACTCAAAATCCATTGCTTCGAGAAAAATTTGCAGGAAGCCCTGATCATATCGTGAACTATATGCATTTTATTGCCGAAGATGTTCGGGAAATTTTAGCTGAGTGCGGGTATCGAAGCCTCGATGAAATTGTTGGCAGGACGAATCTTTTAAAAATTAAAGAGGAAGTAACCTCGCATTGGAAAGCAAAGCATCTTGATTTAAATGATCTCTTATATAAACCGTCTGATAGAACTATTACTCCTCAAACACAGGATCATGAATTAGAAAACCGCTTCGATCAACGGACCCTTATTCCTTTGTTAAAAACAGTTATTGAAAATGGACAGAAAACTACCTTGCAATTTGATATTAAAAATACGGACCGTTCAGTAGGAACGAGTTTAGGTAATCTAATTTCGGAACAATACGGTGCGGAAGGCTTGCCAGAAGATCAAATTCACATCCAATTAAAAGGTTCTGCCGGGCAAAGTCTTGGTGCTTTTATCCCGAAAGGCTTATCAATCACTTTAGAAGGTGATGCCAATGATTATGTTGGAAAAGGATTGTCAGGAGGCAAGCTGATCATTAAACCAGATAACAATTGGAGCATTCCACAAGTAGATGCCATTATTGGCAATACTGCCTTATTTGGTGCAACCTCCGGTGAAGCATATATTCGTGGTGTAGCAGGTCAAAGATTTGCCGTACGGAACAGTGGTGTGAAAGCGGTCGTAGAAGGCGTCGGAGACCATGGCTGTGAATATATGACAGGCGGTAGAGTTGCTATTATTGGACCAATTGGGAAAAACTTTGCTGCTGGAATGTCAGGGGGAATCGCTTATATCTTCAAGGGTTTTTCTGCTGACGAAGACATCTTGCCACATATCAACCAAGAGCTAGTGGATGTAGAACAGGTAACATTCGAAAATGAATTAATCGAACTTCATCAAATGATTAACAAGCACTACCTATTCACTGGAAGTCCAAAGGCAAAAACGATCTTAAAACATTGGAAACAGCTGAAAAAACATTTTGTCAAAATCATCCCACATGAATACAAAAATATGACTGCAATGATTGATGATCTGCAAAATCGAGGATTATCAAATGCAGATGCACGACTTACCGCTTTTAATATAAAAAAAGAAGGAAAATTGCTGGAAACATTACACGAATTCGAAACACTTTCATCTCCAATTCAAGATAGTCAATCTATTTAGTCTTCTAATTAAAGGTAGAATTTCGGAAAATCGGCATTTTTGCCGATTTCTTTTAAAAAAGGCTGCTTTGAATAGATTATTGCTTTTCGTAATATGCTTTAATCTAAAATTAGACTTAGTTCCGGGGCATCTTTTCTTAAAAAATATGCATTCTAAAGCCGAATGAAGAATTTAATAAGATTTTCTTTTTCAAAAGCAATATGGTTAAGAAAAGAGCCTTTAAAATTAGCGTGGGAGTGAAATTTTTTATGGAGCATTTAACAGGATTCATCGACATCCAAAGAGAAAACCCTGATGAACAGCATCCACTAGATAGGATTAACCATTGGCAAGAGTATCAAAAACCACTTTCGGAGGATGCTATAAAATTACAAGCTTCTCGCTGTATGGATTGTGGGACTCCCTTTTGTCAAATCGGGGCTCTTATTAATGCAAAAACTAGTGGATGTCCATTATATAACTTAATACCAGAATGGAATGAGCTTGCTTATCAAGGAAAATGGCTGGAAGCCTATCACCGGCTGGCAAAAACAAATAATTTCCCAGAGTTTACTTCAAGGGCTTGTCCTGCTCCTTGTGAAGGTTCCTGCACTGCCGGTCTGCCAAGTCAGCCTGTTACGATAAAAAGTATCGAAAAAGCTATTATTGACCGAGCATTTCAAGAAGGCTGGGTAAAAGTAAACCAACCGAGTATAAGAACCTCCAAAAAGGTTGCAATAATCGGATCAGGACCTGCAGGGCTTACAGCTGCGGATGATTTAAATCAATTAGGACATCATGTAACGGTATATGAAAAAGACGATCGTTTTGGCGGCCTGCTTATGTACGGCATTCCAAACATGAAAATCGATAAAAAATATGTAGAACGTAGAATTGAGCTGCTTCACAATGAAGGAATAGTCTTTAAGGGAAATACTAACATCGGAGTCGATATTACTTTGGAAGAATTAAGGAAGGAATATGATGCCGTTTTAATTTGTACTGGCGCCGATAAACCACGTGAACTTAATATCAATGGCCGACATTTAGTTGGTATCCATCCTGCAATGGAATACTTAAAGGAAAGCACAAAGCATCTTCTTAATAAACAATATGTGCCTAGTATTAGTGCTACGGATAAAAAAGTTATTGTGATCGGTGGCGGTGATTCAGGTGCAGACTGCGTAGCAACTGCTATTCGCCAAGGCTGTAAAAGTGTTATTCAGTTCGGGAAACATGGGAAGCTTCCACCCACTCGTTCCAAATCAAATCCATGGCCGGAAAATCCTCAAGTATTTACATTGGATTATGCGTATGAAGAAGCTGATAGCAAGTTTGGTATGGACCCACGGCAGTATTTTATCGAAACTAAAGCATTCCATGGTGACAAGGATGGAAACATACAGAGCTTGGAAACAACTTCTTTTCAAGAAGATGTTCAAGTTGAAAGCCGTTTTTGGGAAGCTGATCTTGTCCTTATTGCTATCGGATTTGAAGGTGTAGATGACTCCTCATTTTTAAACGTTGAGAAGAAACGAAACAAAATTTTCGCTAATGATGTTGATTTTAAAACAAATCAAGAAGGAATTTTTGCTGCAGGTGATGCGAGAAGAGGACAAAGTTTGATTGTTTGGGCTATGCAAGAAGGAAAAAAAGTTGCACAGGAAATAAATCGTTATCTATTTAGTGAAAAATAGCAGGCAACGGTTGCCTGCTATTTTTCCATTGTACCTTGATACTCTTTCCATATTTTCTGGTGTGATACTGGAAAAGCGTATTCAGCCAATTCTTCTGCTGTTACTAATTTTAATGTAGTGGTTTCTTTCACCTTTCCGATTATTTCACCGGCATATACTTCAATTCCCCATGTTAAATGGGAGAATACATGATCAATTTTCGCAAAAGTTCTTGTTTGCATTTCACCTTTTACTTTATATTCATTTAAAAGAAAGTCCTCTAAAACCCGTCTTGGATGGACGATTTGGCTTTTTTCGACATTAGGGAACTCCCATAGATCAGCTAAAAGTCCTTTGTTCGGTCTTTTATGAATTAGGATTTTTCCTTCTTCATTTATTAATAGCCCCGCAATAAGATCGACATGCTTGACACTTTTCTTCTTTGTTTTAACAGGAAGCTCACCTTGAGTTCCTTCTTCAAAAGCATGACAATGCTCGCGAACTGGACAAAGTAAGCATGAAGGCGATGTCGGAGTACAGATTAGCGCTCCTAATTCCATCAATGCTTGATTAAAGTAAGAGGGATTTTCCTCCGAAATTAATTGCCGAACTGCATCTTCAAATATTTTCCGTGTAGAAGGTTTGGCTATATCCTCCCAAATAGATAATATTCTTGAAAAAACACGCATGACATTGCCATCTACGGCTGGTTCTGGTTTTCCAAATGCAATGCTTAATATCGCACCAGCTGTGTATGGACCGACCCCTTTAAGCATCGAAATTTCCTTTGGATTGTCGGGAACCTTGCTGTTGTATTTTTCTTTTACTTCTTTTACAGCAGAGTGAAGATTTCGTACACGGGAATAATAACCTAAACCTTCCCAAGCTTTTAAAACTTTTTCTTCATCGGCAGCTGCAAGTTCATCAATAGAAGGGAATAGCTGGGTAAAATTCAAGAAATAAGGGATTACGGTATCTACTTTTGTTTGTTGCAGCATGATTTCGGAAACCCAAACTTTGTAAGGATCTTGGTCTTTTCTCCACGGAAGGTCCCTTTGTTCTTTTTCAAACCAGCTTATTAAATCATCTTGGAATCTTTTTATATTTATGTTGTTAATATTTTTTAATGTTTCACTCATTGGTTAAACCACTCTCTATTTTGGGAATATATAAGAAAAGCGAAAGTTACTTGCTCATCGTAGTACGGATTTCGTAGTTTTCGACTGTGATAAAGGAAACACGGCGAGCCGATGTTGACCTATCGTACGAAGGAGACGTAGAAATCCGCTAGCCGATAGGCACCGTAACTAGACTGAGACTAAACTCATAAGACAAGTTAATTAATAAGAAATAAACTAGTCAATTTTATCATTTATATGGATTTACTAGTTTATCTATTGCTTTTGCATCGTTACTACCATATCATGTTTTAAGTAAAGCGGAAAGTAGTTACTGGATAGCTTTCATAAACGCCTTCTTGAGGAGGAAATTAGATTGGATACAGGAACACATCTTGTTATGGGGTTTGCTTTAGGTGGTTTAGCAACCTTGGACCCCGTTGTTGCACACGATGCTGTCAATACACATAGTGTCCTAGTAGCAACAATCATTGGCTCGCAAATACCTGATATCGACACGGCACTAAAGTTTAAAAATAATGCTGTTTATATACGTAATCATCGGGGAATTACTCATTCTATTCCAGCGGTTATTCTATGGCCGCTTTTAGTTTCCTTAGTGGTTCATTTATTAATTCCAAGTGCTAATATGCTTCATTTGTGGATTTGGACATTTATTGCTGTATTTCTCCATGTTTTTGTGGATATCTTTAATGCCTATGGCACCCAAGCGCTTCGTCCACTATCTATGAAATGGGTGGCGCTCGGGATGATTAATACATTTGATCCGTTTATTTTTGGTATGCATATTGTCGGACTCATTTTGTGGGGAGTTGGCTTTAACCCGGGAATTACTTTTTTAACGATGTATATCATTATTATCTTTTATTATTTACTGCGCTTCCATGAACAAAGGTCGATTCGCAAGGTTGTAATAAAGGAAATTCCAGATGTGAAGAAAATCATCGTTGCTTCTACGATGCGTTTTTCTAAATGGAGAATAGTCGTAGAGACGGATGACCATTTTTACGTTGGAAAAGCTGAAAAACGTACTATAAAAATTTTAGATACTTTCAAAAAAATCCCTGTTCCTAATACACCAGAAATTGAAGCAGCTAAAAAGGATAAAAATTTATCTGCGTTCTTATCTTTCTCACCAATTTTTAGGTGGGTAGTAAAAGAGAAAAACGACAAAACTTATGAGGTACGTTTCATTGATTTACGTTATCGCAGCAAGGGACATTATCCCTTTGTAGCAATCGTTGAGCTCGATGAGGATTTAAATATTACCGGATCCTATACTGGTTGGATATATAATAAGGATAAGTTACGAAAAAAATTAGATGTGGCAGCACGCTGACTTCCATCTATTTCATAATGTTTCTTTATCATATGTTCTTGAAAAATCAGTCATACTATAAATACGTGAGAAGCTTTTTTCACGTATTGGACTCACATATAGGAGGAACTTTATGCGTAACAAAGCGAAAGGTTTTCCATATGGAAATGATAACAAATTCGAAGGTGAACCGAGAGCAAAAGCTGAATTTGCATCCAAACGGGCTGATGGTTCTACAAATACCCATCCAGGGGAACGGATGAAAGCATCTGGCACGCGTGATCAAGATTCTATTTAGATAGACTCTAGAAACGATGGAAAGGGGCTTTTGCAATGGGAAAATCGATGAATACTCACCGAAATCGAACTGCAAGTCCATTTAATCGCGGATGGTACACTCCAAAACATGCCCACTCACAAATTAACGGGCAAACTAAAATGTCACAGGATTTAATCATTTTGGAACATCAAACAAGGAAACAATCATAATTTGAAATGTGAAAGCGCCTTGCTAATTCTTTTTAGCAGATAGGCGCTGGAACTAAAATAAAGAGCCTGTAACAGGCTCTTTATTTTTGTCTTTTTTCATAAACTCTGTTGCTTTTAGGAAAACTTTGATGGGAATAATGCGGGACTATCCGTATAAAGGACATCTCGCTTCGCTTTTTGCTTCCTCTTGTCCTTTTGAAACCGTATAAAGGACATCTCGCTTCACTACTTACTTCCTCTTGTCCTTTTGAAACCCTATAAAGGACAACTCACTTCGCTTTTTGCTTCCTCTTGTCCTTTTAAACCCACCTAAAGGACAACTCACTTCATTTTTTGCTTAATCTTGTCCTTTTGAATCCACATAAAGGACAACTCACTTCACTTTTTGCTTCCTCTTGTCCTTTTAAACCCGTATAAAGGACAACTCGCTTCCCTTTTTACTTCCTCTTGTCC
>NZ_JBYSWK010000033.1:25509-48091 GCF_058781025.1 Heyndrickxia sp. FW510-T9
TATCTCCTTTTAAACCCGTATAAAGGACAACTCGCTTCCCTTTTTACTTCCTCTTGTCCTTTTAAACCTGTTTAAAGGACAACTCACTTCACTTTTTGCTTCCTCTTGTCCTTTTGAACTCCTATAAAGGACATCTCACTATACTTTTCGCTTCCTCTTGTCCTTATCTTGCTTTAAACCATAGCCATTAAGCCCAAAAAGTATAATAAAACCCTTGTGAAAATAGCCTTACTTTAATACCTTAAGAAGCGAAATTGGTAGTGCTTCCTGCTCTTTGCCGCCGCTCAATCTGTAGCCCCAAGCAAAAACACCATTTAGATAATCTATCTTAAAATAAGCACCAGGGTCTCCTTCAATCTGATATACTTCGCCAGGTACAAAGTCTTTAGGATTTAGCAGATACGCCTTTGCCATCGTTACTTTCCGTTCAAGTACTGCGTATTCATTCACAATTCCGAGTTGCTCTGCTTTTCTTGCTTTTTCAGTCAACATGGCAATTTCTTGCTTCAATTCATATTCTGTCATTGTGCTGTATCGTTTTTCAGTTTCCATTATTTTACCACCTTGAATTTTTAGTAGCCGATAATACATTATAACTCCATTTCATGTAAAAATCTTTCTATCTGATCTATGGAAAAGCCTTTGCGATATAACGCCTGTTTTATTTTTTGTTCATACTCATAACCTTCTAAGTGTTGATACTTTCTATGGGCTTTTTCCCAATGATTTTTTAATACTTCACGTTCCAAATCTTCGTCTTGTTCAATTGTTACATGTTGCATGGCTTCGTTAATAATTTCTTTTGAAAATCCTTTTCTTATCAAGGTTTGGTCAATTTTTTGACGTAATAATTTTTCAGGTAGCTTTTCGTTTTGTTTAATTGTTTTTTCAATCAGTGAGATGGCGGAACTTGTTACTTGATTATCTTTAAATTCTAAAAGAGCCGTTTCGATTATTTCCCTTTTTATGCCCTTATTTTTAAGCTCTAATTTGATTACTTCTGGTCCTTTCCTCGTCGTATTCATCTGAGTTCGAACATAGGCAACAGCAAATTCTTGGTCATTTAAATATTTTAATTTGTACAAAGTACGAATTACTTCTTTAATGGAATCTTCATTAAAGTCCTTTTTCTTCAAATGACCGACAACTTCCATTTCAGACCTCATACGAAAGGAAAGATATTGAATAGCACTATTAACTCCCTTTCTAATTTCGTCTTCATATTGTATCTCTGTTAAATCTAATTCAGACAGTTCTTTCCCTTTTTTTAATTGAAACCTCGTTAATACTTCTTCATCTACACTAAATGCATACTTTTCATCAAGATAAATATTATAGCGATCAGAAAGGTTTTTTTGAACGGTTATTTTCGTAATGATTGGCATGTTTATCTCAACTTTCTTTCGTTCGTTTAGGCTCTTTTCTTAAGCATTGTTGGATTTTTTATTGTAAATCTCTAAATTTTTTCATTCAGCTTTAGAATGGGTAATCCTAATAAGAAAAGATGCCCCGAAGCTAATCCTTATTAGGAATTTAAATAAAGTACGAAAATCAACAATTTATACGAAAACAGCATACATATGAGATTATTTTATCATTTTCCTTCATCCTTCACAGTATTTTTACCTAAATTAAGGAAATAATAGTAGGGAAACTATTCCCGAAAGGATGAGAAAAGTGGCGAAGGATAAGAAGATTAAATCGAAGAGCAATCTTTCAAGTGCGCAGGCGATTACCTATTCACGTGAGTTTAGAAGAGCAGATCGTGCTGGAGGTTTTATAGAAAATCGCAAATAATTTCCTGTGTTATTCCCGATGGTAATGCACATTCTAGTTAAGAACGGATTATTCCGTAACTCCTCATTTCTGAAAGGGGATAACAACATGGGTCGTGGACATAGCCACAAAACACGTGATAAAAATAAAAGTACACTTCCACAAGTTCCAAAGAATTTAAAATCAGACGGCATAGATGTTGAATTTTCTCAAGAATTAGCGGACCAGGCCGATTTAGAAGCACAAGCCCGCTCCAATGCCGCAAATCAACGAGTACAAATTAAAAAGTCACAAAAATAATAACCATATGAGCAGGGACTTTTCTCTGCTCTTTTCTGTGTTATAGAAGAGACGTTTGTAATGATAAGGTTCATTCGCTCAATAGTTTAATGACCATCTTTAGTCAGCCTGTATAAGGTACAAATAACAGCTCAAGGAAAGCTGTTCGCCAAACATATGCTTATTAAAAAATTTTTTTGGTAATTGGTTCTAATCCCCCACAAAATTCTTGAAGAATAAGACAAAATCTTTCATAATAGAACAAAATGATACTGAATATTCAAAAATAGTTTTTAGGATTTTGACACATCTTAAATATTGTCAACAAAAATTTTCAAATTTCTCTATTTCAGGACAAATTGCATATTCCATTTTTTAATAGATTAGGTTTATAATGTAAATATAGTAAAGTTTAGGAGTTAATTAATATGAGCATTGGAACTCGCATTCACTTTTATCGTTTAAAGAAAAAACTCTCCCTAGAAGAATTAGCCCATGAAATAACAACTGTACCTTACCTTTCATCCATAGAAAACAACGAACACACTCCACCTATTGAATTGCTAAGCCAAATTTGTGACAAACTTGAGATCCCATTCATGACTTATCAAAATAAAGATCTAGTGCCATTGTTTGAGGAATGGAATCGATACTTATTGATGAATGACAAGGATAATTCAACCGCTTATTATCAGCAAATCAGAGATCAAATATCTGATAGTAACGACATCTTTGTTGTTTTAACATTCAATATTCATCTGATTCATTACTATCTGATTCATAATAAATTAGATAAGGCACATAAATTAATTGAGTCCTTAATTCCTTTACAGCATGATATGCCTGATATATTAAAGTTTTCTTTCCAAAAATATCGCGGTAATTTCTACTATCTGAAAGGTCAATTTCTTGAGGGTGAGCCATTTTTTAAAGATGCGAAAAACTACTTAATTTCCGTAAAAGAACTTTACAATATAGAAAAAGCTGACTTATTTTACATGTACGGTCTTACACTTGGCAGGCTGAACAAAAATACTTTATCCATCTTTCATATGGAGGAAGCGTTAGTTCTATTTCAGCAAAGCTATCATATGAAACGTTGTACTGAATGCCACTTAATGCTAGGTGTAATATATCGTAGAATGCAAGATTACAAAGAGGCGGAGAAACATTATAATTTCGCCAAACAACTTGCCATCTCTTTACATTATAAGAATATCCTTGTCAAAGTCGAAAATAACCTAGGATATTTAAAAGCAAAGCAAGGAAAGTCAGAGGAAGCAATTGGTCACTATTTAAGGAGCTTTGATCATAGTGGATCACTTATTATTGAAGATAAAATTAATACCATTATAAATATTATGAAAGAATACTATAAGATTGGTTTTAAAGAACAAGTTGAACAGTGGTTAGCACAAGGGTTAGACTTACTTCAATCAAACGAACATTATATGGAAACATACAAAGAGCAAATGATTGAAATGAAGTTTTATCAATATATAGTGAATGATTATCCATCAGGTTTTGAAGCATTTATTTTGGATGAGGCCATTCCATATTTTGAATCTATCAATAGGTTTCAAAACATTGTACTTTTGGCAAAAACACTGGGAGACTACTATCAAGAAAAAAACGAGTACAAATCAGCCGCTACATCTTTTGCTATTGCAAATTCAGCATATGAAAAAATTATTAATTTTTAGGAGGAATCCGACATGAATTTGAAAAAGGCATTAGTTGGTTGTTTTTTAGCGCTTTCCTTAGCTGTAGGAGTACTGTTTATTTCAAATGGAAAAGGAAATTTATTTGCGAAAGGAGAACATTATCCACCTATTAATACTGAGAAAGCACCTCCTGCTTCTAAAGTTATTGCAGAAGGCGAACATTTCCCACCTATTAATACAGAAGATTCATCTTCTCCTTCTAAATAAATAGGTTGATAAAGAAAGCTCTTCACGTTTCAATATTTGATAAAAATAAGAAAGGAACACATTGGACAATCCACCTGTGTTCCTTTTCTAATGTTTCCTTCATTACACAGTGCTCCGTTTCGAAGCGTTGATTAGCTCTTGAATCGTTCCATAATCATTTTGTTGAAATAAATCAATAATCTTGCTTCCTACTACTACTCCATCGCAATACTGTCCTAACTGTTTTACGTGCTCTGGAGTAGCGACACCAAATCCCGCCAGAACAGGAGCTTTTGAAATGGATTTTAAGGAGGATAAATATTCTCCAATATCCTTCTGATAGTTTTCCCGTGCCCCTGTAATTCCCGCAACTGTTACTGCATAAAGAAAGCCTTCCGTTCTGTTTGCTAATTCTGTTTTTCTTTCCTCCGTGCTTGTAATTGAAACCAGCCTAATAAAGGCAATTTCCTCTTTTCCCAACTCTCTGGATACAAGTTCTTCCTCTTCTAACGGCAAATCGGGAATGATAATCCCATCCACACCGGCTTTGCTACAATCCTCAGCAAACCGTTTTACTCCATAGGCAAATACAGGATTTAAATATGTCATAAGAACAATTGGGATATTATATGTTCCTTTTAGTCTTTGCAGCTCTAGTAAAATAGAAGATACTGTAACTTCTTCCTTAAGTGCACGAATGCCTGCAGCTTGAATCGTGGGCCCGTCAGCAACCGGATCGGAAAACGGAATTCCCAGTTCTATCACTGTTGCTCCTGATTTTTCTAACAAGTTAATCCTTTCTTCCAAAATGCTTAAACCACCATCTCCGGCCATAATATAAGGTACAAATGCCTTATCACCTAATTCCTTTACTTTTGCAAATGCTTGCGTCAATTTCTTTTTCCCCATCTTACTCTCCCCCTATTAAACTCTTAATTGTTTCTACATCTTTATCTCCTCGGCCTGATAGACAAATGACTAGTGTCTGCTCTTCTGTCATTTCTTTTGCAAGCTTAATACTGTAAGCAACTGCATGCGAACTCTCCAATGCTGGAATAATCCCTTCCGTCCTGGATAGGATTTCAAATGCTTCTAGCGCTTCCTTATCTGTGATGGATGTATAAGTAACTCGACCGGTTTCCTTTAAATAGCTATGTTCTGGTCCAACACCAGGATAATCAAGTCCTGCCGAAATAGAGTGTGCTTCCTTCACCTGTCCGTCCTTATCCTGAAGCAGGTATGTCATGGTTCCATGTAAAATTCCTTTTTCTCCGTCTGTTAATGCAGCCGCATGTTTGCCTGTTTCAATTCCATCCCCACCTGCTTCTACACCAAATAACAAAACATTCGTATCCTTTACAAACGGATAGAACATCCCGATCGAATTACTTCCACCACCGACACATGCTACCACTGCATCCGGTAATTTCCCTGTTTGTTCCACGATTTGTTTCTTCGTTTCAGATCCAATGACACATTGAAAATCGCGGACAATTTGCGGAAATGGATGTGGTCCCACAACAGATCCAATAATATAATGTGTATCCTCTACATTGCTTACCCAGTAGCGGAATGCTTCATTCACCGCATCCTTTAAAGTACTGCTTCCTTGATTAACACTTACGACTTTTGCGCCTAGCAATTCCATTCGAAATACATTGAGCTTTTGTCTGCGAATATCCTCTGCACCCATAAAAACAATACATTCTAATCCAAGCAATGCACATGCGGTCGCCGTTGCTACCCCATGCTGGCCCGCACCAGTTTCCGCAACGACCTTGTTTTTCCCCATTCTTTTCGTTAATAAGGCTTGCCCGATAGCATTATTTATTTTGTGTGCACCTGTATGATTAAGATCCTCTCTTTTTAAATAGATTTTCGGACCTCCTAATTTCTTCGATAAATTTTCAGCATAATAGAGAGGCGTTTCGCGACCGACATATTGCGTAAGATAATATTCTAACTCCTGCGTAAAAGCTGGATCCTCCATTGCCTCTTTATACGCTTGTTCGAGATCTAGTGTTGCCGTCATTAATGTTTCCGGCACAAATCTTCCGCCAAACTCGCCGTAACGGCCTTTTTCATTTGGATATGTTTTAGAATTCATTTTCAACTCTCCTTTAATTTTTGATATGCTAATTTAGCATTTTGAATAAAATATTTTATTTTTCTTGGGTCCTTTTTATCATTTGTTTCAACACCACTCGAGACATCTACTACTGCTGGATGAACGGTTAAAATGGCGTTCTCTACGTTTTGGACGGTAAGTCCGCCTGCTAAAATGAGCTTTTCCTTATTCAACTCGAGCACTTCGAGAGCCTTCCAGTCGAAGGTTTCTCCACTGCCGGCTTTCGGACTGTCGATTAGATAATAATCACAGCTATAGTTATTTATTTGTATAAGATTTTTACTAGAAAATGCTTTAATGATTGGATATTGTAGACTTTCAGCAAATTGCGGCGATTCATTTCCATGAAGCTGAATGTAATCCAGACCAACTTCAGCTGCTATTTTGAGAATCGTAGATTGGTCTTCATTCACAAACACTCCAACCTTTTTGATTTGGATCGGTATAAGCTCTGCAATTTTTTTCGCTTGCTCAGGCGATATTCTTCTTTTACTTTCCGCAAAAACAAATCCGATAAAATTTGCACCAGCATCAGCCGCAGCTTGAGCTGCTTTCATCGTCTTAATTCCACAAATTTTCACTTTCAAAGAAACACACCCTTATTTAAATGCTATTTTCAAATCCTTTAATGAATCTTTCAAATTATCAGAGCGCATTAAGGTTTCCCCGACTAAAACTCCTTTCACCCCTGCTTGCATCATCTTTTCGACATCCTCCCTCTCTCGGATACCACTTTCTCCGATAAGAATAATGTCGTCCCTGTTCACCAATTTTGCTAATTCCTGAGTTATGCTTAAATCAACGGAAAATGTTTTTAAATTCCTATTATTTATTCCTATGATCTTAGCTCCTATTTCTAAAGCAATAATCAGCTCTGTTTCATTGTGTACCTCTATTAGAACCTCCAAATCTTTAGTCGATGCATATTCGAAAAGCTCACTTAAGCGATGCTTCGGTAATGCCGCTGCGATGAGAAGAATAACATTTGCTCCATATTCTTTCGCCCTGTCTATTTGAATTTCTTCAATAATAAAATCTTTGCACAATATCGGGAGATCGACTGCATTTCTTACAGCACCCAAATCCTCAATGGATCCCTTGAAAAAGGCGGAATCCGTTAAAACGGAAATAGCTTTTGCTCCGTACTTGGCATATTGTTCTGCCTGTTCCACAGGATCGATTCCAACATTTATTTCCCCTTTGGAAGGTGATGCCCGTTTAATTTCGGCAATAATATTCATGTCCTGCGATTCCATGAAGGTTTGATACATTGATTTACCTTGATTTGTTTTTCTTCGGCCTTGCTGTTGATATTGCTGTTTAAGTAACTGAACCTCTTTTTCTTTTTCGATTAAAATATTGGATAAAAACGACATTTAGATCACCTCTTTTGCGAAATGTTTGCTGTACTCGATTAAATAATCTAATTTTTGGAGAGCTGCTCCGGAATCAATGCTTTGTTCAGCTAAAGAAATTCCTTCCTCAATAGAAGACGCTAGGCCATTTGCGAAAATACCTAATCCGGCGTTTAACAGCACGGTATCGCGGTATGCTCCTTTTACACCTTTTAAAACTTGAAGAAGAATATCTGCATTCTCCTTCGAATTTCCACCGCGAATTGCCTCATTTTCATACTGCGGCAACCCGACATCACTTGGATTTAAGGTGAAGCTTGTTATTTTTCCGTTATTTAATAAAACAAGATGATTTTCACCGGACAATGAAGCCTCATCCATAAAGCCTGCCCCATTTAAAATAACTGCTCTTTTTCGTCCTAATTGATGTAAAACATGTGCCATCATTTCCAGCATATCTCTCCGATATATGCCGAGAAGTTGGGTGTCTAAGAAAACTGGGTTTGTAAGCGGGCCGATTAAATTAAAGATAGTTGGGATTTTCAAATCTCTCCTTACCTTCATGATTCTCTTGATATTCGGATGAACCATAGGCGCAAAAAGAAAAGCGATTCCATTCTTATTAAGTATTTCAGCAATTTGATGGCGGTCAAAGTTCAAGGACACTCCCAAATGTTCTAGCACATCTGCACTGCCGGTTTTACTAGAGACACTGCGGTTTCCATGCTTGGCAATTTTGATTCCCGCACCAGCAATTACAAAAGCAGATGTAGTACTAATATTAAAGCTCCCTGATCCATCGCCACCGGTTCCGCAGTTATCCATAACAGATTGAAATGGTAGTTCGATTTGCAATGAATTTTCGCGGATGACTTCTACTAAACCTGCAATTTCTTCCGCTGTTTCTCCCTTTATTTTTAATGCGGCTAGAAAGGCACCCATTTCTGAATCCGAGATATCCGCTCCAAATAATTGGTTCGCTGCCATTGTCATTTCTTCATAAGACAAGCTTTGATGTTCCATTACTTTTTCAAGATACGATCTCATTTCTTTGCCCCCTTACGACATGTAAAAAATTTTGGATGATTGCTTTTCCGCATTTCGTGCCAATGGATTCCGGATGAAACTGAAGTCCGAACAATGGGTAGCGAATATGTTTAATGCCCATTACTTCGTCGTCTTCCATTGATTTCGCCACCACTTCAAGTTCTAATGGCAAGCTTTGCTCCTCAATCACCAGTGAGTGGTAGCGCATGACTTCGAGCGGCTGTGACATATATTCGAATAAACCTTGGCCGGAATGTAAAATCATCGATGTTTTCCCATGCTTTATATTCAACGCCTGCACAATTTCTGCTCCAAAGGCAGCTCCAATTGCCTGATGGCCTAAACAAATTCCTAATATCGGAATTTCCTGATAAAAGGCTTTTATCAAATCGATGCATATCCCGGATTTTTCCGGTACACCTGGGCCAGGAGATAAAATAATCGCTTCCGGCTTAAGTGCTTCGATTTGTGCTACCGTAATTTGATCATTCCGTACTACCTGAACCTCTACACCAAATTCCAAAAAGTATTGATATAAGTTATAGGTAAAAGAATCATAGTTATCGACTAACAAAATCATAGTTGTTTGCCTCCAATATCGACTTTGCTTTATTCATGGTTTCTTCGTACTCTTTTTCCGGAATAGAGTCATAAACAATCCCCGCACCGGTTTGTAAAATGGCTTTTTGATCTTTTATCACTAAGGAGCGAATGGCTAATGCGAAATCGATATCACCGTTCACATTGATGTAGCCAACTGCTCCTGCGTAAACTCCGCGTTTTCTTTTTTCCAGGTCATTGATGATTTGCATCGCACGAATTTTTGGAGCACCCGATACCGTTCCCGCTGGAAGGCAGGATATCAAGGCATCTATACCTGATAAGTTTGGTTTTAGCCGGCCCTTTACTTCGGAGACGATATGCATGACATGCTGGTAACGTTCAATTTCCATAAACTTTGGAATCGTGATGGAACCTGCTTCACATACGCGTCCAACATCATTACGGCTTAAATCCACGAGCATTTTATGTTCTGCGAGTTCTTTTTCATCTAAAAGGAGTTCTTGTTCTAGTTGTTTGTCCTCCATTTTTGATTTTCCACGCGGTCTGGTTCCAGCGATTGGATTAGTTGTTAATTCCCTGCTCTTTGTTTTTATCAAGCTTTCTGGTGAGGCGCCTAAAAGTACGTAGTCCTCAAAGTCGATGTAAAACATGTAAGGGGAGGGATTTGCGTTTCGTAGTCTTCGATAGAACTGAAATGGTTCTACCGTTACCTCCCCTTCTAAGGTTTGAGATAAAACGACTTGAAAAATATCGCCTTGCTGAATGTGTTTTTTCGCTCTTTCTACCATTTCCATGAATTCTTCTTTTGTTTTGGTTGGTTTAAAATCCATTTTGACAACGGATGTAGTCGGATCTTCTTTGTCCGATGTAAATAAAGTGGCTTTCAACTGTTCAGTTGTTTGTTCGAGCTCTGTTTTCGTCCGTTTTTGGTCTACATTTAATAAAATGATCGAAACGGTTTGAGAAAGGTGATCAAAAACGATTGTCTCCTGATAAAACATAAGATGGATATCCGGCATTTTCATTGTGTCGTTTACAATATCCCCAATCCGTTCATATTGACGGATGGCATCGTATCCTATATAACCAACACCTCCTCCATAAAATGGAAACGGTAAATCATCTTCTAGGTTAGGAACGTATTTTTTTAGGACTTCCAGTGGCTTCCCTTGTTCACATTGAGTTTGCTGATTTGAATAAATGGTTATTTGATCTTGGTTCGCTATAAATTCAAGGTATGGATTCATTCCGATAAAGGAGTACCTGCCCTTTTCATCATGCTGAAGTGAACTTTCAAGCAGAAATTTCTTTTTTCCCTTTAGGCGATTGTAAATGGCAATTGGTGTTAAGGTATCACCATTAAATGTTGTGATTTTGTATTTTGGATTCAAAACTGGGACCCTCCCTTTTTTTTATTAAAAATAAAAAAGTCCTCTATAAACTCAAGGACATTTAACCCTTAAGTTTATAGAGGACGAATCATACCGCGGTGCCACCTCGTATTGAAGGAGTATACACTCCTTCCGCTTTTTCGGGTACGGGAAAAGATTTAGGATTGTTTCCGTCTAGCTTCAGCGCCTATCGGCTAGTGGATTTCTCCGTCTTCTCCCTACGATAAGTCAACATCAGTTCGTGAACTACCTCACTGTGTTTCCTTTATCTCAGTCGAAGACTACGAAATCCATACGCCGATGAGCAAGGCGCTTCCGCATTTGTAATCATTCCGATACCCTATCCTTTTAACGGTGGAATTCCGTGTTTCCCTACTTTCGTTCAAGAAACCTCTCATAAGTCCATTCTGTTTTCCGCCTCGTACCGGATTCGCACCATCACCGGCTCTCTGTAACGATTTTCGCAAAACATACTCCTCTTAATCATAGAGTTGGCTATATTAATTTTTTCTGAAACAACAAAAGGGTCCCCCATCCGAAAAGGACGAGAGGACCCGTGGTACCACCTTAATTAGCTGAACAAAACAGCTCACTTTGACAATATCAAGATCTAATAGAAAGATCATAATATCCGTCTCTTGTAACGACGAGACTTTCGCCAAAGCCTACTGCTCAAAATTAGTTTCGGTTTGGAAGCTCAGAAGCCCATTCATCCATACATTCACACTGGTTCACACCAACCACCAGCTCTCTTAAGTGTCCATAAGGATTACTCTTCTTCTTCAACGCTAATTAATTATAAGTTTTTTAAAATTAATTTTTAATTATATTATGACGTTTGAAATAGAATGTCAAGAGGAAAAATTTTGATCCAAGCAGGTTAGACTGGTGGTGTCAGGCACCACACGAGCATTTGCCTATATAATATTACAGTAAAATTGAATTTGTGATGAAAGACTAAAAATTGTAATGGAAAACTGTTATAATGCTTGTCTAAGGGGTTAAAAATTTCTTACATTTTAAATAGATATTCGAAAATTACGTTAAAGGAATGATTATCAAGATGGATTATCATCAAATTTATAATAGTTTACTTGCGGTTGTAGAAAAAGAAAATATTTTAGTCGATGAATTTTTAAAAAATCATACTTATACAAAGCTTGGCGGAAAGGCAGACTTTCTTGTTACTCCTTCCACATATGAAGAATTACAAAACATCATTAAACTTTCAAATAGAGAAAAAATTCCTTTCACTTTATTAGGAAATGGCTCTAATTTAATTGTAAAAGACGGCGGGATTCGCGGCATCGTGATTCTTTTGAATCGTTTTAATCAAATTAAAGTTGATGGAGAAAGATTAATTGCGGAAAGCGGAGCTGCTATCATTGCAGCATCTCGTAAAGCATTAGATGCAAAATTAACCGGTCTTGAATTTGCTTGCGGAATACCAGGAACAGTTGGTGGAGCATTATTTATGAATGCAGGTGCATATGGCGGAGAAATAAAAGATGTTCTCGACTACACTATTGTTGTGGATCGAAATGGTGATATCCAAAAAAGAACAGCTGCCGATTTAGATCTTGATTATCGTACGAGTAATATTGCCGCAAATGGTGATATTGTGGTGGAGGCTGTGTTTCAACTTAAACCTGGAAATGATGAAGAAATTAAAGCGGTTATGGATGATCTCACTTTTAAACGTGAATCCAAGCAACCACTTGAATATCCTTCCTGTGGAAGTGTCTTCAAAAGACCCCCAGGTTATTTTGCAGGTAAACTAATTCAAGATAGCGGACTGCAAGGAAAAAGCATCGGTGGAGCTGAGGTTTCTACTAAGCATGCAGGCTTTATTGTAAATAAAAACAACGCCACTGCTTCAGAATATATTGCGTTAATTCGCTTTGTACAAAAAACGGTGAAAGAAAAATTCAATGTAGAATTGGAAAGAGAAGTAAAAATCATTGGGGAAGACTAAAAAGAATTCAAGGTCCACAAAATAATTTTGTGGGCCTTTGTTTATAATGCCCTTATATTTTTCTGCAAAAATCAAAAACTATGTGGGATACAACTATTTAGGGGGTCCCACATGAAAGCAACAGATGTTTTTGTTCAATGTTTAGAAAATGAAGGGGTGGAATATATTTTTGGAATTGTTGGGAATGAGACATTGGATTTAGCTGACTCATTATCACATTCCAAACAAATTCAATACATAACCGTTCGCCATGAGCAAGGTGCGGCATTTATGGCGGATGTATACGGAAGACTGTCAGGGAAAGCAGGTGTATGCATGGCTACGCTGGGACCAGGTGCCACAAATTTAGTAACTGGCATTGCGAGTGCAACACTTGATCATTCCCCGGTAGTTGCCATTACTGGTCAAGCAGGGTTAGAAAGACAGCATAAACAATCCCATCAATACCTTGATGTCATACAAATAATGGAGCCAATAACAAAATGGGCAGTTCAAATTAAGGAAGCTGCTGCCATACCTGAAATCATTCGTAAAGCCTTTCGTATCGCAAAGATTGAAAAACCTGGAGCAGTAGCGATTGAACTGCCGGAAAATTTAGCTATCCAGTCCATTCCACCAATTCAGCTTCCAGTTACACTTGAGCCAATTTGTATCCCAAATAATGATTCATTTCTTTCTGCTTTTAAGGTCATCCAACAATCCACTAAACCTTTTATTCTAGTTGGGAATGGTGTCATTCGCGGCCGCTCAGCAGAGGAGTTTTTGACATTTGCGGAAACCTTACAAGCACCTGTGGCACATAGTTTTACAGCAAAAGGAATATTACCTAAAGAGCATACACAAAATTTTTTCACGTTTGGTTTTATGGAAAAAGATGAATTGTTACCAGGATTACAGGAAGCAGATCTCCTTATTGCAATTGGATACGACCAAATTGAAAGATTGCCGAAAGAATGGAACAGAAAAAAGACTGCCATACTCCATATCGATTCCCAACCAGCGGAGGTAGATGAATTTTACCCGGTCCAAATAGAATTAGTCGGCAATATTAAAGAAACATTGAAATGTTTTCAATCCTACCCGCTGCCACCTAAAGATTGGCTACCGTCTGGAAATCTGAAGAAGCATATAGAGCAAACTTATAATATCACATGGAATCACACAAATTATGCTTCATTGCCTCTTACGATTGAGAATATATTGCATGTATTGGAGATGACCGTTACTGACGAAACCATCGTTATTTCGGATGTCGGCTCCCATAAAGTATCAGTGGCACGTACCTTTCAGCCTAAAAGACCAAATAGTTTAATTATCTCTAATGGGCTAGCATCAATTGGCATCTCCCTTCCTGGTGCAATTGGAGCAAAATTAGCATGTCCTAATCAGCCTGTTATTTGTTTAACTGGTGACGGGGGATTTTTAACAAATGCAGTGGAATTAGAAACGGCTAATCGGCTAAGACTCTCTTTTATTGTTATCGTGTTGAACGATTCTGTGTTAAAAATCGAAGAAGAGACGATGGATAAAAGATTCGGCGATAGTTATGGCGTGCAATTTCAAAATCCTGATTTTGTCGAGTTTGCTAATAGTTTTGGTATTAAGGGCGTTCGACCTAATAACCTGGATGATTTTGCCGAGATGCTTGCAAATGCTCTGCAGTCTTCAAGTGGCATTACATTAATAGATGTGCCGTTAACTAATTAAGGTTTTTTGGTATGCATTGGTGTATTGGAGTTTGTGCCGTTATAAAGGACATCTTGGGCCTGGTTTTTCCCTCTTGTTGTCCTTTGGATTCCTTCTAAAGGACATCTTGGACAGGTTTTTTACTCCTATTGTCCTTTTGATTCCTTCTAAAGGACAATTCATATCGTTTTTTTCCGCCTATTGTCCTTTTGACTCAATCTAAAGGACATCTTAGACAGTTTTTCTCCTCCTGTTGTCCTTTTGACTCATTCTAAAGGACAATTCATATCGTTTTTTTCCTCCTACTGTCCTTTTGACTCACTCTAAAGGACATCTTAGACAGTTTTTATCCTCCTACTGTCCTTTTGACTCCTTCTAAAGGACAATTCATATCGTTTTTTTCCTCCTACTGTCCTTTTGACTCACTCTAAAGGACAATTCATTCCGTTTGTTCCCTCCTGTTGTCCTTTTGACTCTTTCTAAAGGACAATTCATATCGTTTGTTCCCTCCTACTGTCCTTTTGACTCACTCTAAAGGACATCTTGG
The DNA here is from genome assembly GCF_058781025.1 of Heyndrickxia sp. FW510-T9. Taxonomy (NCBI): domain Bacteria; kingdom Bacillati; phylum Bacillota; class Bacilli; order Caryophanales; family Bacillaceae; genus Heyndrickxia; species Heyndrickxia sp. FW510-T9. Next base: position 40,168 of record NZ_JBYSWK010000033.1, read on the forward strand.
ACCAGTTTGTCCCTCCTACTGTCCTTTTGACTCAATCTAATGAACTTCTTAAGACACTTTTCCCGTCCTAATGTCCTTTTAACTCCTTCTAAAGAACATCTCAAGCCGCTGGCCGCTATTATCCACACACAAATGTCATTTGGAACGTGACAAAAAAAGTATTTTGCTAATTTCATTTATTTCGATATGATGGAAGAAAATCGTACTTTATAGGAGTTCAAAATTATGCAGGAGATAAAAATCTTAGTAGACATGTTCGAAAAACATGCCAACCCAGACCAAGCCATTCCAATGGCGAACTATATGAAAAACCATTTCCCGTTTCTCGGTATCAAGACGCCAGAAAGAAATCAAATTCTCAAAGAGTTTTTCGCGGAAACCAAAATAATTAAAAAACCATTTTCGCAAGGATATGTTGAGGAATTGTGGAGCTTCGCTGAAAGAGAATATCATTATGCCGCACTTAGTTACTGTCAAAAATATAAAAAAGCATTTACAAGCGAGCATATTCCATTTTTTCAAAAGTTAATTACGACGAATTCATGGTGGGATACAGTTGATACGATTGCTCCGCACATCATTGGAGAAATTGCCAGCAGGTTTCCTACTGTTATTGCAGAGCATATTAATAGCTGGGCAACAGATGAAAATATGTGGTTAAGAAGATCAGCTATTCTTTTTCAGTTAAGGTATAAATCAAATACAAATGCAGAACTTCTCTACCATTACTGTAAATTAAATGCGGACAGCAAAGAATTTTTCATTCAAAAGGCCATGGGATGGGCACTAAGAGAATATTCAAAAACAAATCCTGAATCCGTCAGAATCTTTATTCAATCCCATTCATTGCCAAAACTAAGTATAAGAGAAGGTAGTAAATATATTTAATTGACAGAAACTGGACAGGTACACTATTTTATAATACCTGTCCCATCTATTTTTGTGGTAACCTTCACATTAAATTTAGCTTGTGGGTATAAACTTTTCCATTTCTTTATTTTCACACCTTCGTCTCCAAGATGTGTAGCCTCATAGCGCTGGCCAAATCCAATTGGGTCGACATTTTCTTTTTGTAGTTTTTGTAAAAGCTTTTCGAATTTCTTCTTGTAATGTTGGTTTGTAATTTTTTCATATACTTTTAAATTTACATTCTGATGCTCCTTATGCTTTTCCTCAAGATTGCCTTTTAGAGAAACCATTATATCGATAATGGGGGCTCCACCAGATGTATTCAACTTATATTTGACCTTTGCTTTACTAGAGGCTATTGTGAAATCATACTTCTTTGCTTTTATATTAATTTCAGATTTTACTTTTTCCTTGATGAATAGATTTAGTAGCATCGTTTCATCTCTATTTAAAATTAGGCCAAGACAATTATTTCTAATCACACCACTCCTTTGGACCTCCAATGTATTTTCAGCTTTAATGTACTTAATAATCGGCAATACCGGATCAATTCCAGGTTCAACTAAATCCCGCCAAAAGCTAAAAAGATAATCAGAAATAATATACGGCGTTTCCGTACCTTCATTTCCAAAAAGCAACAAGAGATTATTACTTGGTATATATTCTCCTTTTGGATGATAATCTAAAATATTCTTTGCTTCCGTGTCTGCAATAGTCAACCATGCTATTTCTTGTATATCCCTTCTCCTGGAAAACCAATCGACCGTCGTGGAAAGATTTTCCTTCGCCATTTCCTTTCCAATAATAATCACCTTCATATGGCCAAAATCCAACTCTTTATCAGCATTCGATTTTATGATGCCAATTGCTGCTGCAATAGAGTCTGCTTGTTCCGAGAAAATAATACTATCGCCGGGAGCTTTCGGATCACCGCTTGGGACTGCAAGCTCTACAGAGACCCTATATTTTTTTGTTTCCCCTTTATCGACCCCAATGGATACCACAAAAAATCTCTTGTCTATATCTTTAAATCCGCAGCCTCCTTCAAAAGCCATAGAAAGAATAAGCATTACTGTTAACCATTTTCTATTCATGTTTTTTCTTCCTCCAGATAGCAATTTGTAGGACTAAATTCATGAAAATGGCAGCAGGGATCAAAATGTTTATCCAAGCCTTCATAATAATAAAATGACTATTTTCCGTTGCAAATCTATCGACAATAAAAGTTAGGAGGGCAAATATAGCAGTAATAATATAACTTATGGTCGGTTTGCCTTTAATCTTTACTTTAGGGAGAATACTTTTAAATAACTCCATACTTACATGCCAGTTAATCGTAATACTTACCAATGAAACATTTGTGTGTAGTAATAAGAAAATAAAGAGAACCCTCTCTACAAATCCAAGCTCCATTCTCATGGAATCTGCTGTACTGACCCACGGGAAAACGTAATCATCAATACCTTTAACCGCCCCATGAAATCCAATAGGACCCAGCATAGTAACTAGCAGTACCTGTAGTCCAAATATCGGAATTAACCATACCCATTTTAAACTAATCTTTTGAAATTCACGGTTAAATATAACTAAATTGACAAAGCCGAAATAAATAAAGGTTGCACCGGAAATCGCAGACCAAGATGGAAACTCACGAAAATGTGTAAAAAAAATGAGTACAGCGTTCCAGCTAAAATAATCATTAAAAATAGCTTTTATTAAGATAAGGATAATAAATGGGATATTTAGAATGATTAGCAATTCCGTTGCATAAAGAACTTTTTTCGAAGGCATTAATATGGAAAAACATAATAGCAACAAAAACATTCCGGTAATAAGAAAGCCAGACATATCAGGGCTAATAAAAACCTTTGTAATGGTAATAAACGATAACAATGTAAATAGTCCTGCATGAAACCACATATAGCCATTAAAAAAGATGTATATATTTTTAAACCATTTAGAAAGATATTTCTCTAATATTTCCGGTAATCCCATTCCAGGAAACTTCGAAATTTGTTTGATAAAAAGAATCATCATGCCGATCCCGATGGTTGTTCCAATTGGAATCGCCATCAGCCCTCCTGATAATCGTTCATTCAATAAAATTCTTGGAATAAATGTTAAAACATTCGTAATCATATTAACGATAATCAAATAATAGAAATATCGATTCATGGACATTACTTCCTTTTTTACACTTGCTTTCTGCGTGTACTTTCACTATAAAATAACTTCAAATATGGCTCACCAAGACTGTTAATATTGACAAGATAAAAAAGAAGACCGATTAAGCCGATGATCACACCAATTAATCCGCTAATAGAAGCCAACAAGAGCAATACATATTTTACATTTCTCATCGCAAATCCCATTTCATTAATTGGTATGACAAAATTCGAGATTGCGACAGCTGAAACAATGATAATCATAATGCTTGAAACTAGTCCTGCTTCTGTTGCAGCTGTTCCTAAAATAAGTCCTCCTACCGTTGTAGCAGTTGGACCAATTGCCTTTGGAAGCCGAATACTCGCTTCTACTAGTAATTCCATCATCAACAGCATAAATAGCACTTCTAAATAGGATGGAAAAGGAACAGTCGCTCGACTTCCTGCAATTGTCAATGCTAGCTGTACACGGAATAATTCTGGATTATAAGATGTGACCCCTACATATATTGCCGGAAGTAAAGTACTAATAACTAATCCAATATATCGAATCGTAACAAGGAACTTGGTAATCCAATAAGGCATATATAGATCTTCCATCGAGCTCATAAAATCATAGAAGACAGCTGGTCCGATTAAGGAAAACGGTGTCCCTTGTAAAACAATCACAAATTTCCCAAGTGCAAGATTATAGGCAATCCGGTCAGGACGCTCTGTTACGAGATAAGTAGGAAACAGCGTTTTTCTTTTAGTAAAATTCCGCATCAACTGACCAGCAGTTTGTATTACTGCTCTATCAATTTTCTTGATTTTTTTGCGTACTTCATCGAGCACCTCTTTATTAATAAGTGCTTCATCATATATAAGTGCCAATTGCACCTTACTTTTATATCCGATTTCTCCCATAAATTCAGTTATTAACGTACTCGAATGATAGCGCCCGCGAATTAAATTAAGGTTCACCTCTAAGTTTTCACTCAAAGCCTTTAGTGGCCCATGAATGGTCGTTTCCACACTTGCATTAAGAACCTCTTTATTCGTTTGAAATTTCAAGTCCAATAAGATGACTTGTTCTGCTAGAATTACAACTACTGCACCATGAAAAATATCCTTTAACGCTGCATCGTTATCTTGGAAATCCTTATAATCAGCGAGTGACTTTAAGTAATAGGAGTATTCTTCTGCAGAATGCATTTCAAAAAAAGGCTTCACGATTAATTGCTGAATTTTATCCCCATCACTTAAGCTTTTCATATAAATTAAATAAATCTGTTCACAGCTCTTCATTAACGGTTGGATCTTAGCATCTGCGCTTCCACTAAGTTGTAGTTTTAAAAAATCAAAGGTTGATTTAGTCATCTTGTTAGTCACCTTTATAAAATAATAAATACTATCTTAGTATTTTTATCCATGTAAAGGAAAATATACGGAATTTCGTGTCTGAAAGGAAAATGCAAATTCATATATTAGCTAAAAAACATGTATGATATCATGTTATTGTCATGTAATGTAACGACCTTAGATTGGACTGAAAGGGGACTATATGAAAAAACAAACATGGTTATCGCTTAATTATTTTGCTTTTTTCTTTACTTGGGGAGTATTTATGCCTTATTGGACTGGATGGCTTGTCGATAGTAAAGGATTAACCGTGCAAGCAGCGAGTGTTGTTATTGGGGCAGGCTTTATTTCAAGGTCGATTTCCACATTGATTGTGTTTCCGGCATTTTGCCGTCATCAATCGATTGCTGTTTTATTAAAATTGTTCCCATTCATTTCTACCATTCTAATATTCTTATTTCTGCCTTTCACTTCAACAAATATTCTTATCGCCGTTATGGTTATTTTCACGATTTTATATCCACTTATCCTTCCTTTAATGGAAAGCACGGGAACGATGATGGTTAAATCAGATGGGGTACATTATGGGAAAAGTAGACGTTGGGGCTCGGTAGGTTACACAGTAGCTTTGATAGTCGTTGGTATAATTACATCCTTTTCTAGCAATCATACAATCTTTTATATTATGGCATTTGGAATGTTAATGATGCTAGTAACGACGAATTTAAAATCTCCTCCTTCGATTCAAAAAAAAATCGGCGGCAAGAGCGGTTCATCCTTTCGGGGACTATTTAAATCAAAAAGATTTCTGTTAGGATTGATCATCGCTATTTTATTACAAGGTTCACATGCATCCTATAATAATTATGGTTTTCTTTATTTACAGGATCTCCATGTTAAAAATTTCTATATCGGATTTATTTTAAATATAGCTGTCTTGGCGGAAATATTATTTTTTTCGTTTGCTGACCGAATCTTTCGAAGAACTTCTACACCTGTCATGTTCATCATCGCAAGTATTGCTGCTGTCATCCGATGGCTTATGATTTTTGCCTTTCCGTCTACGGCTGTCTTTATTGCGATGCAGCTCTTCCATTCCTTGACCTTTGGTTTGACCCATTACACGTTTATTCGCTTAATAAACGAAGAATTGCAGCAGCAAGATATTCCAGCTGCACAAGCTGTCTATACTTCACTAGGTATGGGGTTTAGTGTTGGTATTTTCACTTACTTAGGAGGATTCCTTTATACCCAATCACCAGGTTTGGCTTTTGGTGGAATGTCATTGTTTGCGCTACCATGTATTTTTATTGGCTTTTACATGTATTTACGGCATAAGAAAACGGTTGGAGCGTTACTGAACGGGAAGTAGTTCTGTTTTTGTGGGAAAACCAAATAAAATATCCTATCTCATCGTGAATTAGGCATCGAATAATAATCGCATTGCAAATAGTGCATTAAATTAATGTTGAAAAAGGTCACTCCGGACACACATTCCGCTATCTGTGACAAAAATGGGGATTTCAAGTTTTTAAAGGACACACGTTCCGCTATTTAACTAAAACACTGGCATTTTGGAGTGAATTATGGCAAATAACGGACTCTGTGTCCGCTTACACCTCCAAAATAGCATTTTTTATTAAAATAAGAGATTCTGTGTCCGCTAAAAGTTGTAATCCAAGTTCTATTTATTCTTCTACTCTTACTTTGAACTCTAGTTCTCGCCAAATTCCAACACCTTGATCGCTTTGCCTTCTTCGGTTAATCGATGCAACCCGAATACGACTGGATTTACCTGCACCAATCCTTCACGTATTAATAGTTTAAGGTCTTGATTTAAGTCTGATAGATTTCCCCATTCTTTTGGAAGCCGATCAGCGATCTGAATCGGTGTTTGCCATTCAGCGGATAACGCCTTTAATATGGACTTTTGCTTAGATGTCAGACTCATATTTTTTCCTCCCTTTTTATCTTAGGTAGTTGGTGATCCCCTTCGTTCGAAAATTAGCGACAGAAAGCATTGTGCTACTTAATCCTAATAAGTTTTTTCAATGATGAAAATCACCTTTTTAGTCTTCTCATTTTAAATAAAATATTTATTACCCCATAACTTAATAAAAGAATTATTATTACATAAACAACCTGAAGGACTATGATAAATTTAATATGTGAGTAGTTTGTATTAAATACGATGGTAAATGCAATTAACAAATTCGCAAGCAATGGCATTAATAAAATGAAGAGTATTCTTCTAAACATTTCAATTTTCGAGTCAGCATCCGAATATATTTCTTGATTTTTCACACTTGCTGCTTCGCTTCTAAAGTAATGCCATCCCATGTACTGAGTTACATGTTCCCAGCCGGCATCTGCATATAATGTTAAATATTCTTCTAGATCACTATTTTGATTTGATTTGAAATCGGTCCTATAAATATATTTTTTGGGCTCCTGTTTTTCAAAAGTATACTTTAACAAATTATATTTTGTTAGAAACCATCCTTCTTCCGCCATCCTTTCAAGCCACTTGTTCTCCTGATCTTCCTGCCATGCCCAAAAAAGTTTAAACACTCTTTTCTTCATATTTACCCCTCGCTCGTAAAAATATGTTGTGTTCTATTAACTAAAGCTTTCAATCTTGTAAATTCCTGCTTTACTATTTCCAGTCCTATCTCTGTTAAAATATAGTTTTTTCTTCTTTCATTTTCTTCTACATTTACTTTTGTGATTAGACCGTCCTTTTCTAATTTACTTAGGGCACCATAAAGTGTTCCTGGACCTAAATTTACCTCTCCTTCACTTAATTCCTCCACCTTTTGCATAATTCCATACCCGTGCAGAGATTCGGTTAATGAGATTAAAATATAATAAGTGGTATGAGTTAGTGGGAGGTATTTTTTGATTAGTTTGTCATTTAACATCATGAATCCTCCATTTATATCGACGGTTGATACTTCGTTAGACGATATATCGTTTGACGATATAATAAATTGTTATTTCATTTTTGTCAATAGTTCTAACAATGAATATGTTGACGTTCATATCGCCGTACATTCGTTTTATTAATAAAAAAATATTTTACAACACGCATAAATGCAAAAAAAGGTTGCCGTTATGGCAACCAAATTCCAGTATGAATTTAAAAATATTCGATGTTATTGTTTGTTTAATTTTATTCTCAATTAATTCTATTATGATACTAAAGGCTAATTAGAATTCCTCCTGAAGTGAGGATTTGTTGTTATTTTTTATTAATTGTCTAAATTTATCCTCAATTAATTCTATTATGATACTAAGGATAAGTAAAATTCCTCCTGAAGTGAGGAATACATAGTGTCTCACAGTTCTTAGTATTAATACATCCGTGTATTCATATGACATAGCACTAAATGATGCCCCTTGTGTCCAGCCATAAAATAGTGATATTAATCCTAATGTAAATATACTAAATTTCATTAATTTAAGATTCATCCCATAACCTCCTAGTTAAAAATTATTTTATATATTGT